>CAZALW010000273.1:0-4874 GCA_964485705.1 uncultured Thiotrichaceae bacterium | reverse complement strand
TCGATATAAACAGTAAAGTTTTATTCCTGTAAACCTACATTGTTTTTGCTTTTTTTGCGTCTTTTGCGTTCTTCGCGGACTAATGCTTTTGATTTTTAACGTCCGCTAATGACCGAATTCAGCCATTCGCACGACAAATAAACCTGGCAAATTTTGTCAGAGTAAGCCTGAGCCACTACAATTAATACGCACCCATACAGATTGCAGGTTGGGATAATTACAACAAAAAACCACATGAATAAAACCAAACGTTACGAAATCTTTTCACGCTTACAAAAAGACAACCCCAAGCCAACCACTGAACTTAACTACAGCTCCACCTTTGAGCTATTAATCGCCGTCATCCTGTCTGCGCAGGCAACAGATAAAAGCGTAAACATCGCTACAGAAAAACTGTATCGTGTAGCCAATACACCTGAAGCCATTGCCCAACTTGGCGAAACCGGTTTAAAAAATTATATAAAAACCATTGGTCTGTTTAATACAAAAGCAAAAAACATCATTAACACCTGCAAAATATTAATAGACGAACATAACAGCAACGTCCCAGACGATCAAAAAAAATTAGAAGCGCTGCCCGGTGTCGGCAGAAAAACTGCCAACGTAGTGCGTAATACTGCCTTTGGTCATCCAACTATGGCAGTAGACACGCATATTTTTCGTGTCGCCAACCGCACCAAAATCGCACCAGGAAAAAACGTGCTGGAAGTTGAAAAAAAGTTAGTTAGATTTATTCCTAAAGAATTTATGATAGATGCACATCACTGGCTCATTCTGCTTGGACGCTATACCTGTGTTGCACGTAAACCACGGTGTAGCTCCTGCCTTATCGAAGATCTTTGTGAATATAAAGATAAAACGGAATAGCATTTCACGCTAACATCAAAAATGCCATGCAAACAAAAAAGAAGCCGAACGACAATTCCTGTACCATAACGCACCTATATAAACACAAAGAAATACAATACAGCCATGTTTGGTAATAACAGAAACGAATTACGTCAGGTTTATTTGAGCTGCTGGCAACTAAAAAAAAACAAACTACCAATGGATCCGATGCAGGAAGTGGTTGCCAATATAATTGAACAACACCCTGAATATCACCACTTACTAGAGCATGAAGAAATCATTGATAAAGATTTCTCCGCTGAAACAGGAGAAAGCAATCCGTTTTTGCATATGAGCATGCATATCGCTTTACATGAGCAAATCAGCACCAATCGTCCACATGGCATCAATGACTGCTATCAAAAATTATGTCTACTGCATGGCGGGCCCCATGATGCTGAACATGCCATGATGGAATGTCTTGGCGAAGCTCTCTGGCAAGCACAACGTGACCAAACCGCGCCTGATGAACAAAAATATCTAAACTGTCTTAAAAAAATAGCCAAAATTGAATGATTATTTTATGAATTATGATGAACTTGCACACTAGCGCACGGTCTTTAAAATGCGATTACACTGCAAACCACAGTCACTCACTAGCGGTGGCTTCTAACTATTGGAGAGAGTTAAAATGAAAAACACTATGAAAAAATCACTATCTATTGCATTAAGCACTGCATTTGTTGCAGCAATGTCTGCGGCACCTGTCGCCAGCGCCGATGTCAATCCATTTGGCATGCAAAACCTGCAAAGCGGTTACATGCAACTTGCTGAAGGTAAATGTGGCGAAGGTAAAATGAAAAAAGAAGGTAAATGTGGCGAAGGCAAGTGCGGCGAAGGTAAAATGAAAAAAGAAGCTAAATGTGGTGAAGGTAAGTGTGGTGGTAAATAAACTCGCATAGCCCGGATTGAGGTAACCAAACTCAACACACTAAAAAAAGCCTCGATCATTCGAGGCTTTTTTATTACCTGCATATGAGTTTTATATTTTATAAGGTGTAGTCGCTCAGGCTTAATCTGGCAAAATGTGTCAGATTTACTTGACGTGTGAATGACTGAGTTCGGTCAATAGCTGACCTTTAAAAACAAAAACATAGTCCGCGAAGAACGCAAAAGACGCGAAAAAAGCAAAACAATAATAAATACAAAGTTGGGATAAGACTTTGCTGTTCTCGGTATTTTGATTGATGTTGCCTACAATGCCCCTTGGTGTAGACGCTTCTGGAAAAAACAGAAATATCTTTTTTTGCGCTTTTTTCGCGTCTTTTGCGTTCTTCGCGGACTAATGTTTTTAAATGTCTGCTATGTGTCGAAGCCGGTCGCTAAAAATCTAGCACTGTCTGCCAGACAAGGTCTAAGCGAGCACTCATAAGGAGAAAAAAATGTTTTCCAGCGAATCTTTTGGACTTGAAGTATTAGGCTTGATGGCGACCACTTTTGTCTTTGTGGTTGGCTGTTTTATTCTTTTTCTTATTGCTGTTTATATTTCCGATGTCACCCAAACCAAACAGGCTATCAGACGCAACTACCCTGTTATCGGTCACTTTCGCTATTACTTTGAGCACGTTGGCACCTTCTTTCGTCAGTATTTTTTTACTATGGATAGAGAAGAAATGCCGTTTAATCGAGCCCAACGCTCGTGGGTGTATCGTGCCGCCAAAGATATTGATACCACTATCGCCTTTGGTTCGACACGGGATTTAAGACCCAGTGGCAGCATTCTGTTTGTTAACACTGCGTTCCCGACATTAGGCAAAGACGCGGTTAAATGTGCACCAATTATCATTGGTAAACAGTCTGCAAAAAAACCGTTTACCGCACATTCATTTTTTAATATCTCTGGCATGAGTTTTGGCGCTATTTCCAAACCTGCCGTTCTGGCTTTGTCTTATGGCGCGAAAAAAAGCCATGCCTGGATGAATACCGGTGAAGGCGGTTTATCACCCTATCATCTTAAAGGTGGTGCTGACATCGTATTTCAAATTGGCACTGCTAAATATGGTGTGCGTGATAAAGATGGCAATTTATCCAATGAAAAACTACGCGAAATTGCGGCTCATGAAACAGTACGCATGTTTGAAATTAAAATGTCGCAAGGCGCTAAACCCGGCAAAGGCGGCATACTACCTGCAGCAAAAGTAGGTGATGAAATCGCAAAGATTCGTGGCATTCCCGCGCACGAAGATTCTATTAGTCCAAACCGACATCCTGAAATAGAAAACAATGACGACCTGATTGATATGATTAATCATATTCGCCAGGTCACCGGAAAACCGGTTGGTTTCAAAGCGGTTCTTGGCGACAAAACCTGGTTATGTGAGTTTCTTGATGCAGTAAACAAACGCGGCAAAGAATTTGCACCGGATTTTATTACCATTGACAGCGCCGATGGCGGCACTGGTGCAGCGCCCATGAGTCTGCTTGACTATGTTGGCATGCCGATTCACGAAAGTCTGCCGCTGGCTATTGATTCAATATGCAAAGCCGGGCTTCGCGATAGAATAAAAATTATCGCTTCAGGGAAATTAATCAACCCTGCTGAAGTCGCCTGGGCATTGTGTGTGGGTGCTGACTTTATTACCTCTGCCCGTGGCTTCATGTTCTCATTAGGCTGCATACAGGCATTGCAGTGTCACCAAAACACCTGTCCAACCGGTATCACTACGCATAATAAAAAACTACAACGTGGTCTGGTCGCTGAACAAAAATCCACACGGGTAAGCAACTACATTAAAAACATGACTTATGAAGTGGGACTGATTGCACACTCCTGCGGGGTACGTTCACCACGTGAATTCACCCGCCACCATGCTCGTATTGTTCAGGAAAATGGAAAGTCCGTGATGCTTGCCGATATTTATCCAGATGCATGCACTGTAAATACGAAGAAAAAATCAGGGTAAAACATAATCGCTACCATCACTGAACTATTAGTAAGCCTCACCTGTCCACTTAAACAGAACACAGGAGGAGGAACTTTTGCAATTTTAATGACTACTCCTGCGTTGTAGCCTCAACCACTACAGGAACTCATTATGGAAAAACTATGCTCCCTGGCCTGCAAAGCCCAGTCACTTCTTAATACAACACGTACCGTCGATTTTCTTGGTCCACTGGCATTACGCATTTATCTTGCCCCCATTTTCATTCTCGCTGGATGGGGAAAACTGAAAGACCTTGAAAGTACCGCTTATTATTTCGGCGAATACCTCGGTCTGCCTTTTCCTGAACTGATGGCTTTTCTTGCTGGTACTACCGAGTTTTTTGGTGGGTTTGCTTTACTCATCGGCATAGCGACTCGCTGGGTTTCTATACCGCTGATGTTAACCATGGTGGTTGCCGCTGTCACTGCTCACTGGGTGAATGGCTGGCATGCACTACCAGAAACCACTCTTACCATGCCATGGGAATGGCGCATGGATCTGATTGAAGGTGCTCAACAAAGAAAAGAAATAGCAAACGCTATATTAAGCGAGCACGGTAATTTAAAATGGCTGACAGAAACAGGTAGTTTTACCATTCTAAAAAATGGTATCGAATTTGCCGCTACCTATTTTATAATGCTGCTAATTCTGTTCTTCAATGGTGCAGGCAAAGCCAGTGCTGATTACTTTATCAGCAAAAAAATCAATCAATGTAAGTAAAATCGTCTATGGAAAAAATGATAGCAGAACAACAATACCCTGTGTCTGGTGCAGGTCTCGGTTTACGTCGAGAAAAGCTGGATGAAATGCTGAACAGTGATTTATCGTCAGTCAACTTCATGGAGGTCGCCCCGGAAAACTGGATTCATGTTGGTGGTAGCTACGGTAAAAAATTCAGGCGTTTCACCGAGAAATACGATTTCCTCTGTCACGGCCTGTCGTTATCCATTGGCGGACCGACAACATTAGATGAAGATTTCGTCAGAGACATTGCACATTTTATGCAAACCCATCAGATAAAACATTATTATGAGCATTTAACCTATTGATCATATGATGTTC
>CAZALW010000272.1:0-4883 GCA_964485705.1 uncultured Thiotrichaceae bacterium | reverse complement strand
GTTGTTGCCGAATAAATAACAGCAGTCATGGTTAGTTCATAAGGGCTTTAGCTCTTCTCGCTAAAATCTAACTTACTTATTAAGGTTAATCAATAGCCTACGTCCTTAATTAGTAGCTTCTCAATCAACCGTGGCAGTCTATCATTTTGAGACTGCCGGTAGCATGGATGCTACCGTCAAGCCTACAGGGACGTATTCACGGCGCGTATCAAAATGATAGACTGCCACGGCTTATTGAGAAGCTACCTTAATTAGATAATACGCTGAGTTACAAGAGTTTTAATCAATAACGTCAGGAAAACCAATGAGTGTCAGCCGTACAAAAACTACCTGTCCTTATTGTGGAGTAGGTTGTGGCGTTATTGTTAACATGTATGAGAACGGTCGTGTTGAAGTACAGGGCGACCCGGATCATCCTTCTAACTATGGCCGTTTATGCTCAAAAGGTTCGGCACTGGGTGAGACTGTGCATCTGGCTGAGCGCTTGTTATATCCGGAAATACACGGTGAGCAGGTTAGCTGGGAGCTGGCATATTCTGTAATTGCAACAAAGTTCAGTGACATCATTCAACAGCATGGCCCTGATGCAGTGGCATTTTATGTTTCCGGTCAACTGCTCACCGAAGATTATTATGTAGCCAATAAACTGATGAAAGGTTTTATTGGCTCGGCCAATATTGATACCAACTCCCGCCTTTGTATGTCCTCGGTGGTGGCTGCCTATAAACGAGCCTTTGGTGAAGATGTAGTGCCATGCAATTATGAAGACCTCGTACGTGCGCAGCTTATTGTGCTGGCGGGCAGCAATACTGCCTGGTGTCACCCGGTGTTATATCAGCGTTTGGTGCGAAGCAAAGAGTTGAATCCTGATCTTAAAATAATCACCATTGACCCGCGTCGTACTCAAACCAGTGATATCAGTGATTTGCATTTATCGGTTCGCCCCGGAAGTGATGCGATTTTGTTTAATGGCTTGCTGGTGTGGTTGCAGGCAGCTGGCGAAACGGATTTGCATTTTGTTGAGAAATCAACCAATGGTTTAGAGCAGGCGCTTAACGCAGCGCAGCGTTCATCCCCTGATGTTAATACCGTGGCGCAAGCCTGTGGTTTAAGTGTTACCGAGATAACGCAGTTTTATCACTGGTTTGCCCGCACTGAACGTGTCGTCACGGTTTTTTCACAGGGCATTAATATGTCCAGCAGTGGCGTAGACAAGATAAATAGCATCATCAATTGCCATTTATTGACCGGCCGTATTGGTCGAAAGGGCATGGGGCCGTTTTCTTTTACCGGGCAACCCAACGCCATGGGCGGGCGTGAAGTAGGTGGGCTGGCCAACCAGTTGGCGGCTCACATGGAAATAGACAATGCCACGCACCGGGAAACGGTCGCTGAATTCTGGCAAACGTCAACACTGGCAACTAAAGCCGGCTATAAAGCTATCGACTGTTTTGATGAAATAGAGAAGAAAAATATCAAAGCCATCTGGATTATGGCAACCAATCCGGTGGTCAGTATGCCAGATGCCAATCGTATCAAAGCCGCACTGGAAAATTGTGAATTTGTGGTGGTGTCCGACTGTGTGAATAATACCGATACCGTCAGACTGGCCGATGTGTGTTTGCCAGCAACCACCTGGGGCGAACGTGATGGCACAGTGACCAGTTCAGAGCGGCGAATTTCACGCCAGCGACCTTTTTTATCCGCCCCCGGTCTGGCCAAACATGACTGGCAAATTATTACTGAACTGGCGCAATTTATGGGCTATAAAGAGGCTTTTCCTTATCATTCAGCAGCCGAAATATTTGATGAATATGCACGCCTGACAGCCTATAAAAAAGACCCGCATCGCCAGCTGGATCTCTCTGGTTTAAGTGATATGAGCTTGTCTGAATACAATGCGATGCAACCGGTGCAGTGGCCGGTCACCGGTAAACAAAGCGATAAGTTGCCAATGTACAGTGACGGTAAATTTAGTACTGCTGACGGTCGTGCCCGTTTTATTGCGATTTCACCACAGCCACCGGCAGCCACAGTCAGTCAACAGTTCCCCTTCATTTTGAACACCGGTCGGGTGCGAGATCACTGGCACACCATGACACGTACCGGCATGTCGCCAAGATTGTCCGCGCACGATATTGAACCGTTTGTTGAAATACACCCTGAAGATGCCCGGCGTTTTGAGCTGATTGACGGCAAACTGGCGCAGGTTAGCAGTGAAACAGGCGCACAAATATTTGTGCGAATACGCGTGACGGAACGGCAACAGCCGGGTTCATTGTTTGTGCCGATGCACTGGAACCTGCAGTTTAGTGGTTTGGCCAGAGTGGGCAGTCTGATACCGACGGTTGTTGACCCCATATCGGGTCAGCCGGAATTTAAACATGCGGTGGCGAATATCAAAGCCTGTGATGACAGCTGGTATGGCTTTATTATTTCAAGACAAAAGCCTGCACTAAAATATTCACGTTACTGGGCACGCTCACGTGGCAAAGGTTTCTGGCGATATGAAATTGCCGGACAGGAAGCGCCGGAAAACTGGGCAACACATGCCAAAACGCTACTCAATGTCGAAGCCGGTGAAGAGTGGGCAGAGTTTTATGATAAGGCAGACGGGCACTATCGTGCCGCACGTTTTGTATCAGGTCGTCTGGACAGTGTGATTTTTATTGACTCGTCGATTTTATT
This sequence comes from uncultured Thiotrichaceae bacterium, assembly GCA_964485705.1. GTDB lineage: Bacteria > Pseudomonadota > Gammaproteobacteria > SZUA-229 > SZUA-229. The sequence continues at coordinate 2,195 of CAZALW010000272.1, read as the reverse complement.
ACCACCCAGAGACTGGTTAATCAGCCTGTTTCAAAAAGACAGGCTGACAGCTAAAGAACGCGCTGGTTTGCTGCAAGGAACGCCGCCAGCCGATGTCGAAGATGTCGGGAAAATAATCTGTGCCTGTTTTAATGTGGGTGAAAAGACCATTGCTAAAGCAGTGACAGAAGGTGGTGCAAAAGACGCGCAATCGGTGGGTGAAATTTGTCAGGCAGGCACCAATTGCGGCTCCTGTCGGCCGGAAATTACCGAGCTGGTTAAGCAGTGTGTAAGTTAATGCTGATGGCTGTTGAGCTAATGACTGCTTACGGTCATTAGCGGACATTCACGAAAAACACAATGTCCACAGATGAACGCAAATGAACGCAAATAAAAACCTTTTAAATTTTTTACCGTAGGTCGGGTTAGCGCTAGCGTAAGCCGACGTTTTGCGGCCATGGCTCGCTCAGTGTTGAATTACACTATCGCCAGCTCTATTAATCTGGCAGTTTGCAAAGATACATAAATGTAATATTTTTGTTTTTATTTGTGTTCATTTGCGTTCATCTGTGGACAATAAGCTTTTATCTTTTAACGTCTGCTATGTGTCGAAAACAGTCATTCCATATCCAACATTACCTGTCAAAAAATACAGGCTTATACACACTACCTTATATTAAAATAAATTTTTTCAGATATTTCATGCCACGCTGAAACCTGCTGGTAAAATTTGTTGTAAGAGTCATAAATTTTTTGTGCTGCCTTATTTTTTGCGGCTAATTCAGCCACCACATCATGTGATAATTCTTTAAGTTTGATTAAAACATCATCCGGTAATTTACGAACATCAACCTTATGTTTATTGACCAATGTATCCAATGCTGCATTATTTTTCGCCGTGAATTCCAGAGTCATATCCTGATTGACGACCTTACAGGCATTATCGACAATAATTTTTAAATCTTTAGGCAGCGCATCCAGGGCTTTTTTATTGATGATGGCTTCCAGTGTGGTGCCGGGCTCATGCCAGCCAGGATAATAATAATATTTTGCGGCTTTATGCAAACCAAAAGCTAAATCATTATACGGACCCACCCATTCTGTGGCATCTATCACTCCGGATTTTAATGAGGTAAACAGTTCGCCACCGGGCAGATTTACCGGTAGACCACCTGCCCGTTTTAAGACTTCGCCACCCAGACCCGGGATGCGCATTTTTAATCCTTTTAAATCATTTGTACTGTTGATTTCTTTATTGAACCAGCCAGCCATCTGCACCGTAGTGTTACCTGCTGCTGCTGGCACAATACCAAATGGCTCATAACTCTCTCGCCACAAATCCATGCCACCGCCATAATATAACCAGGCCGTCATTTCCTGTGCATTCATACCAAATGGTACGGTTGAAAAAAACTGTGCTTCTTCAATTTTTCCTTTCCAGTAATATGCTGAGCCATGACCAATTTGTGCAGTGCCACGTGACACTGCATCAAACACTTCAAATGCTGGAATTAATTCTCCCGCACCGTACACCTTGACCTTGATACGACCATCGCTCATTTCGGTAATTAGCTTGGCCAGCTGATTAGCGCCAGTACCTAATACCGGAAAGTTTTTTGGCCAGGTGGTGACCATTTTCCATTTTATTTTTGTTTTGGCGCTGACGATAGCCGGGGCAGCAATGCCTACGCTGGCAACTGCGCCTACACTTGCCTGTTTAATAAAATCACGACGTTTCATATTGATACCTTATTATTAAAAACTAAAAACTTCTGTAACTACTCCAGTAGTACTCAAAAGCTACAGATATTTACCACGAAGAGCACGAAGTTCACGAAGTTCACGAAGATATTTTCTAAATAGAAACAAAGTATGCCTTGTCACTACTTCGTGTTCTTCGTGAGCTTCGTGGTAAAAAGACTATTAAAAACACCAAAGTTCAGATTTGCTGAATAGTTACAACTTTTTACACCGGTGACAAATTCGCATAAGCCATGACCAGCCATTTGCTGCCTTCATATTCAAAGTTTACCTGTACTCTGGCATGACTACCGCTACCTTCTAAATTGGTTACCATGCCTTCACCAAATTTTTTATGGTTGACACGTTGACCGACATAAATACCGTTAACTGTGTCTGTCGACTTATAGCCTGATGACTTATAACCGGATGTTTTATATTGCGTAGATGACACAGAGTGGTTCACACTATGTCGC
>CAZALW010000271.1:0-4890 GCA_964485705.1 uncultured Thiotrichaceae bacterium | reverse complement strand
TAAGGTGATAAGCTGTTAACGCTGGTGCGTTAATCACTGCATTACCACGCAGTGCATGGTAACGAGATCGGTTTGCTACTAAGCAAATGGAGCTGCGGCAAGTTATTGAATTAAAAATGATTTAGTTCTTAAGTCAATGGCAGTGACGCAAAGCCTGGGAATGAGAAAACAAAGAAAACACGACAAAACCAAAGGATGGAGAAGTCGCAAACATGGAGTGTAGGCAAATGCAAACAACCCCCTTTTTTGATATTAAACACCATGGCGCAGTCAATGGCGTTACTGGCTCATGCCACGAGTTGTTGTTAGCGGATGGCACGGGCATTTTAATTGATTGTGGCTTATTTCAGGGTGCAGAAATATCCAAAGATGCCGATAAAGTCGATCAGTTAACAATTGATTTTCCTGTCGATCATATAAAGGCATTGGTCGTCACTCATGTACATATAGACCATGTCGGGCGCATACCTTATTTATTAGCCGCCGGTTTTCGTGGCCCGATTATTTGCAGTGAAGCATCGGCGGTATTGCTACCACTGGTTCTAGAAGATGCCTTAAAAATAGGTTTCACGCGTAATGAGCGATTAATTAAAAAGTTTTTATCGCAAATTCAGTCACAATTGGTGTCTTTGCCTTATAAAAAATGGTTTCCTCTGAATTCGTCCCTGAATTTACATGGTAAGCCCATAGCGGCCACTATTGGCTTGAAAGTAAAACTGAAACAGGCAGGGCATATTCTCGGTTCTGCTTATGTAGAGTTTGCAATTACCCGGGTAAAGCAAAAACAGCCCGAGAAAAAACATCGTGTTGTTTTCTCTGGCGATTTAGGCTCTCCCTATACGCCATTATTATCCGCCCCAAAATCCCCTTATCGTGCAGACTGTCTGATTATTGAAAGCACCTATGGTGACAAAAATCACGAAAACAGACGTACACGATTAAAACGATTAAAGACTGTTATTGTTTCGGCATTAAAAGATCGAGGTGTTATTCTTATACCGGCGTTTAGTATTGGTCGGACTCAGGAGTTGCTGTACGAACTAGAAGCGTTAATACACCGGAACACTTCACAAATGCTAGCTAAAAACCTCAACTGGCAAGATCTTGAAATTATCGTCGATTCGCCATTAGCGGCTAAATTTACTCATGCCTATCGCCAGCTAAAACCCATGTGGGATAAAGAGGCGAAGTCCAGATTAAAATCTTCGCGCCATCCACTTGATTTCGAGCAACTGTTGACCATTGATGACCATAAAACACACCTGCAAACAGTAGAATATCTGGCAAAAACAGCAAGACCCACTATTGTTATTGCTGCCAGTGGCATGTGTGCAGGCGGGCGTGTGGTGAATTATTTAAAAGCGTTACTGCCAGATAAACGAAATGATGTGTTGTTTGTTGGTTATCAGGCCAAAGGCACACCGGGGCGCATTATTCAAAAATATGGCCCACAACATGGTTATGTTGAACTCGATGGTAAAAAGTATGATATTAATGCAGCCATACACACCATTGGTGGTTATTCTGCCCATGCCGACCAGTCTGACTTAATTAAATTTGTGAAGCGCATGCGTTATAAACCGAAACAGATACGTATCGTACATGGTGATAATGAGGCTAAACTGGCTTTACAGCAGCAATTTGAAAAGCTGGGCAACATTGATATTGTCGTCCCTTAGTTTTTGGTTTATATGTACGTGCTATAGGTTTTAGTGCTGAGAAAAACTTTAGAAAATGTAGGCTGCGCGTTGTAACAATTTGCAGGTGTTATACTCAGTGCTATGACAGAACAATATCATCATGACCCTTTGATTATAAAAACGATTATTGCCAAACTGCCTGATGTGCAGGCAATTTATCGCTATGGCAGTGCGGGTAGTATGTATGAACGAGCTGATAGCGACATAGATATCGCAATCCTGGCAAGTCGTATCGTGCCATTTAAAAAAATGACACAACTGGCCACAGCGTTGATGAGTTTAACCGGGCGTGATGTTGACTTGCATGATCTGCGAAAATTGCCAGTGACACTAAGAGTTCAAATCGTTCTGCAAGGTGCGCGTATCTATTGTGTTGATCGAGTTGCCGCAGAAACTTATGATACCCATACGCTTTCAGATTATGTCAGATTGAATGAAGAAAGGCATCTTATTTTAAAAGACATTCAGCAACGAGAGCAGATATATGGATGAAGTGCTGCTGGGAAAGGCCGATATAATAGAGCGCTGTTTGCAACGCATAAATACAGTGTATTGTGGTTCAGAAAGCGAATTAGAAACTGATTTCACCAAACAGGATTCTATCCTGCTAAATATTCAACGCATGTGTGAAGCCTCAATTGATGCAGCCATGCACATGGTACGTCGACATAAACTAGGCATCCCCAGAGACAGTCGCCAGGCATTTACCATGTTGGTAAATGCAAACCTGCTTAACCAGCAGCTTGGTAAGCATCTTGAGGCAATGGTTGGTTTTCGTAATATAGTGGTACACAATTACACCGAGATTGATATGTCTGTGGTGCGTAATATATTAAATGAGCGGCTGGTTGATATGAAAACATTTGCTCAACTTTTGATAAAACAAAGTCTGCCTAAATAAAAATGAATAATATCTTAGGTGATACATTTAAAGGCTCGAACAGATATTAAATTCTCAATTCTTTTTGGTAGTCGAGCAATGGGTAATGTGCATGAGCGCAGTGACTGGGATGTTGCACTATTTTTTGACGATAATAGTGATGCCTGGGAAAATATAGGTAAAAAAGAAGATAGCAGGCAGCAGATCGCGAAGGCATTAAAAATAGAGGGTCAAGCGATAGACATAGTTGATTTGTATCAAAGTGGTCTCGGTATAAGCGCAACAGTTGTAGATGAATGGCTGATTTTGTCGGATCAGGATAGCCTGGCACTCGCTTATTATTATCAGGGAGTTTGGGCGAAACTTGAAGACTAATATTGGAATCTTGAACATGCAGCTTGAAATCTATCAGCAAGAAACACAAAAACTCAGTGAAAAGCGTGATCAATCACCAATTAAAGCCGATGGTGACGAAGTATGCGATTAAGTAAAGCAGAAATTAACAATTTTAAAACATCGATTTTTTCGCTCGATAAAGAGGCAAAATTGTATCTCTTTGGTAGTCGTACAGATGACCAAAAACGAGGTGGTGATATTGACCTTCTTATTATTTCTAAAAGCATCAATAGAAAGCAAATAAGGAAAATCAGATTAAATTTCTATGATGAATTTGGCGAACAGCAAATAGATATTTTACAGGATGATGGGCGACTTAAAGAGCCATTTAAAAAATTAATCTATGCAAAGGCAATACAGCTATGAGTGTCGATAATCTGTCAGCAAACATTAAATTATTAAAACGGCAAATTTACTGGTTGAAAATCTCATATGATGAAACGCTAAGCATTGGAATAAAAAAACAATACAGCATAGATGAATTTGGAAGGTTTGAAACTCTTTGCAGTCGATTTTCCAGAAGTATTGATTTCCTGGTAAGAAAGGTATTCAGAAGCATTGATGAATATGAGTTTGAGGCACAAGGCACACTGATTGATGTCGTGAACAGAGCGCATAAACGAGGTTTGCTGGAAGACGTAGAAGAAATTCGAATGATCAAAGAAATAAGGAATGCCATTGCGCATGAGTATGTAGAAGAAGGTCTATTGGGTATTTTTGAAGATGCTTTATGTTATACACCTAAACTCTTAGGTTTGATGCAAAAGAGCGTGGATTATTATGAGGTTAAAGTGGCTTTAGAGTAATGTTTATTTTGTGGTTCGGTTTTGTGCTTAAGTAATAGTGGTGTAGATACATTATATAAAATGTTAGCCAGCATAGTAAAAATCAGCCATGCGATGTGCAGTTAATTCAAAGGTGTACATTTGATGTATAATATAATACGCAGTTTATTATCAGCGAAAGATAATCCGCAATTCAGGTTTGTGCATGGTGAAATTCTCGATACCGGTTTAGTCGGACAACTGTTGCAGGATGGTCTGGGGCACGGTAACAGCATATATTAGAGCCTCCACAACAAACTCTAGATAGCTAAAGGGGGAGACACTGGAATTAATGGTTAATTGTAATTGGGACAATTATTGAGTGCTTGAATTCATGTTCCCCAATTATTCAATTATTATTACCAATTATTAAATGCAAACTTTTAGCATAGGAGAAGAAAATGCAATGGCAAGAAGTCCTGGCAGATAAATCACTGCATGATCTACCTTATAAAATTGAGCTAAATGAAAAAGGAATAATAGAAATGTCCCCAGCTTCATTTCTTCACAGCTTGCTACAAGGAAGTCTGACTAAAATAATAGGCACTCAACTAGAAGGTAAGGTATTTACCGAACTTGCAGTGCAAACAACAAAAGGAATTCGTGTGCCTGATGTGGCCTGGGGTTCTTTAGCATACGTGCAAAAACACATTAAAGATATTTACGCGCTATCTGCGCCAGAATTATGTGTAGAAATCATATCCCCGTCAAATACGCGAGAAGAAATGATGAATAAGGTTGAATTATTTCTCGAAGCAGGCGCAAAAGAAATGTGGTTAGTAACTGAGGATGGGCAGGTGACGTACTATACTGACAGTGGGCGGCAAGAGAAATCGATATATAAAATAAATTTAAAGGGGTTGCTTTAGTAGCTTTCTGAGCAACCGGTTAAATTTTTTCGTGAAACCTAAAGAACGTAGCCCGTATCATTTAGCTGAACGGTATGGTGCGGGGAATTAAGTTACATGTTCTATAATTCAGATTAATTTTACTCTGACCCCAATGCCAGTAAGTTAAGCAATATTACGGGCAGTGTGTCATTTCGTATATGGACTCCACCGATTTTGCAACAACAAATTATAAAAAAGTA
>CAZALW010000270.1:0-4896 GCA_964485705.1 uncultured Thiotrichaceae bacterium | reverse complement strand
TATAGCCGCGCAAAGCTAGCTGTAGCAAGGCTTTTATTTTGAGCGAGATTTGCTGCTTGTATATTCAGCACCTTGATCGCTCTCGCTACGATTCAGCTGATTTTTTTAGGTTAAAACACTTCAAATGGATGTTTAGAAGGCTGAACAGCCTTGTAAGGCAAGTAAATTAATGTAGGTAACGAGAATGTAAGGATTTTCTTAAGTAGCTGTAGTAAAGTTTAATATCCAGGACTTACAGTGGACTTAACAAGAAATACATTAATTACTTTTCCAAAAAACTAACGTGTAACTTATTGAATTATATGGTCGGGACGACAGGATTTGAACCTGTGACCACTACACCCCCAGTGTAGTGCGCTACCAGACTGCGCTACGCCCCGAAGGGTGTGTAGATTACACGAAAGTTTTTTGAATCGAAACCGTCCAATTGAGATATCGTCAATTATTTCACTATTTTTTGCCATATGTTATTGTGTTAGTCTTTCTTTTTTAAGCTCACGTCAAGCATAGTGGAAATGAAAGACCCGGATCAGCAAACAAAAACAATATATTTAAGAGACTACCAATCTCCCAGCTTCGTCATTGATCAGGTTGATCTGACTTTCGAGTTAGCTGAAGAACAAACGCGTGTTGTCTCAAAATTACAGTTAAAAAGACAGACTGAAGATAAATCCTGTCCATTGGTTTTGCAAGGAGAAAACCTTATCCTGGGCAAGGTTAAAATTGATGGCACCTTAATTGATCGTGCTCGTTATAAAGTAACGGATACCGAGTTAATAATCCCTGATGTTCCGGATTCCTTTACCCTCGAAATAGAAACCTTTATCAAACCGCAGGAAAATTTTTCACTGGATGGCCTGTATAAATCCAGTGGCAACTATTGCACACAGTGTGAAGCGGAAGGTTTTAGAAAAATCACTTATTTTCTCGACCGACCCGATGTGATGGCCTTGTTTAGCACCTTGATTATTGCCGATAAGGTTAAATATCCGGTGCTTTTATCGAATGGCAATCTGCTGGAGACAGGCGATGATGAAGATGGTCGTCATTGGGCAAAATGGCAGGATCCGTACAAAAAACCCTGTTATCTTTTTGCTCTTGTCGCGGGAGATTTAGCCTATATTGAAGATCACTATAAAACCATGAGTGGTCGCCAGGTTCAGCTGCGTATTTATGTGCAGCATCATAATATCGATAAATGCGATTTCGCTATGGTTTCGCTTAAAAAGTCGATGCAGTGGGATGAAGAAACCTTTGGTCGTGAGTATGATTTAGATGTGTATAACATTGTCGCGGTTGATGATTTCAACATGGGTGCAATGGAAAACAAGGGTTTGAATGTTTTCAATTCCAAGTATGTGCTGGCAAAACAGGATACTGCTACCGATACCGATTTTATGGGAATAGAGGGTGTGATCGGCCATGAATATTTTCATAACTGGAGCGGTAATCGGGTGACCTGCCGTGACTGGTTTCAGTTAACCTTAAAAGAAGGCTTGACGGTATTTCGAGACCAGCAATTTACCGCCGATATGAATTCTGCCGCGCCAAAACGTATTGATGATGTCAATGTTTTACGTACCGCTCAGTTTGCTGAAGATGCAGGTCCAATGGCGCATCCTATTCAGCCGGACTCCTATCAGGAGATAAATAATTTCTACACGGTTACGGTGTATAACAAGGGAGCAGAAGTGATCCGCATGATTCACACCCTGTTAGGTGTCGATAAATTTCGCCGCGGCATGGATTTATATTTTTCACTTTACGACGGGCAGGCAGTCACCACAGAAGAATTTGTTAGTGCGATGGAACAGGCTAGTGAAGTTGACTTATCTCAGTTTCGGCGCTGGTATAAACAGGCTGGCACGCCTGAGGTTACGGTTAAGGAAAAGTTTGAAGCGGATAAAAAAACCTATACGCTGGAACTGTCACAAACCACCGCAGCGACATCAGGGCAGGAAGAAAAGCAGCCTTTTCATATTCCACTAAAAATCAGTTTATTAACTAGTAATATTGCTAATAATTCCGCTAAAAATATGGATAAAAACGCAGATTCAGTAACTGATTCTGCTGCCGAGCCCGAGTCTGTACCCACGTCTATACCCACGTCTATACAGGCCGCAACAGTACTGAATTTCACCAAAAACAAACAGTTGTTTGTTTTTAAAGGCATCAGTGAAAAGCCGGTACTCTCCATTTTGCAGGGTTATTCTGCGCCGGTAAAATTAAAATTTGAGCGTGATGATGAAGAGCTGGCTTTTTGCATGGCACATGAAAACGATGATTTTAATCGTTGGGACGCAGGGCAACAGTTATCAACAAGATTGATTTTAAGCCTGGTGGATTCGATTAATAGCGGTGGTGAGTTGTTATTGCCAGATTATTATATAGCCGCCTGTGAAAAAACAATAAAAGATAAAACACTGGATAAAGCATTAACCGCCCGTGCTTTAACTCTGCCATCACTGATGTATATTGGTGAAATGATGCCGGTAGTAGATGTTGATGCTATTTTTCAGGCAAGAGAGTTTATTTACAGGCAGTTAGCTGGGATACTTGAACCGGCGTTGTTGGCGCTTTATGAGGACAATCATCAAGAAAATCATCAGGAAAATTCACAGCAGGGATACAGTTTGTCTCCCGAATCAATGGGCAAACGTTTTTTACGCAACCAGGCATTATCTTATTTGATGTATCTGGATGAGCAAGGTGAATTACTGGCACAGAAACAGTATGAATCTGCCGATAATATGACTGATCAAATGGCTGCCTTTAAAGCACTGGTGCATCATGAAACCGCCAGTTCAGAGGAAACTGCAGGTTCAGAAAAAATCATAAGCGCTTTTTACCAACAGTGGCAACATGATAACCTGGTGATGGACAAATGGTTTACTGTGCAAGCAACGGCTCCAACCCTTATGACGGGTGCTTTAGCAGAGGACAGGGTAAAGCTTTTATTCGAGCATAAAGATTTTGATATAAAAAAACCAAACCGTGTACGTTCTTTGCTAGGGGCGTTTTGTTCTGCTAATCCGACCTGTTTTCATCATGTCAGCGGTTTTGGTTATAACCTGCTGGAACAGTATATCGAAACACTGGATATCATAAATCCACAAATTGCTTCCCGTTTATGTGTGCCATTGACTCGTTGGAAACGTTATAACAAGACACGCCAGCAGTCAATGAAAGCGGCACTGCAAAGATTGTCATCATTGCCAAATCTTTCTAATGATGTATCTGAACTGGTTGAAAAAAGCCTGAAGTAAGTTGCTATTTGTGTGTGTGAGCGAAATTTGAATAAAATTTTATTTTTTAATAGAGATTTCAAGCAGATATTGTGTGTTAGGTCTAAACTTGATGAAAGTAACGATATGCTCGGTGTCAACCGTGTGCATCAGTTGATAATCTTCGTGAATTTAAAAATAAACAGGTAAGCGGGAGCGGTAGTCTATGTCGGATGTTGTTTCACTGTTCAGTGATACCCAAAAATATGAAGAAAGGCCGGTTGTTGTTTTAGCCGATGATGACCCTTCCATTCGTCTGATGGTGCGTCATGTGCTGGAGTCTGAAGATTACGATATTGTTGAGGCGGCTGATGGGCTGGAAGCAATAAAAGCGGTAGAACAATATCATCCTGCACTCATACTGTTAGATGCTATTATGCCTGGCATTGATGGTTTTACCACCTGCCAACAGATTAAAGAGAATGGCCATACCGATATTCCAGTGATGATGATTACCGGGCTGGATGATGATGCTTCCGTTGAACGGGCGTATGAAGTCGGTGCCATTGACTTTATTACTAAACCCATCAAATGGGCAGTGCTTAAACACCGTGTAAAATCGGTGGTAGCCAAGGTCATTGCTGAGCGTAAAGTTGAATTGCTGGCTTATCGTGATAGCTTAACTGATTTACCTAACCGTTTGTTATTTGCTGATCGTCTGGAACAGTCCATTATGCGTGCTGAGCGCAGTCGCACATCAATGGCGTTAATGCTGGTGGATATTGATGATTTTAAGCTGGTGAATGATTCATTCGGCCATGATGCGGGTGATAAATTAATTCAAGCCGTGGGTCAATTGATTTCAAGGTCACTACGCCGGGCTGATACAATCGCACGTTTGGGCGGTGATGAATTTGCCGTGATTATCGAAAACATTGATGGTCCGGAAGACGCTGTTTCAATTGCTGATAATTTAACCACCATTCTTGAGCATAATGTTCGCCTGGATGACCAGGAAACCTATACCAGTGCGTCTATCGGCATTGCGATTTATCCTGATGACGGTAAAGATGCGCGAACTATACTTAAAAATGCAGACACCGCAATGTTTCGTGCTAAAGAAAATGGCCGCCATTGCTTCCAGTTTTTTAAGCCGGAAATGAGTGTCAGTGCGATGGAACGTCTGGATCTTGAGAACAGCTTAAAAGCAGCATTTGAAAATGATGAGTTCCTGATTCATTATCAGCCTATTATCAACCTTCATGATAATGAGATTGTCGGTGTGGAAGCTTTATTACGCTGGCAGCATCCCGATAAAGGCATGATTCAGCCAGTCGACTTCATCTGTGTTGCGGAAGGCTGTGGCTTAATCATTGCTCTTGGAGAGTGGGTGATATTTAGCGTTTGTAAGCAGATTCGCGCCTGGCATGATGCTGGTTTAAAACAGCAGAATGTTTCCATTAATTTGGCATCCCGTCAGTTTGAAGAACAGGATCTGGTCGCGGTGTTTAGCAAGGCGATTGCAGAAACTAACATCGAAGCTTCAATGTTATCAGTAGACGTGACCGAGCGTACCTTAATTGACAGTGAGAGTGAAGTAGAAATCACCCTGAATAAATTTCGAGACATGGGTATCAAGGTTATGCTTGATGATTTTGGTACCGGATATGCA
>CAZALW010000269.1:0-4947 GCA_964485705.1 uncultured Thiotrichaceae bacterium | reverse complement strand
TTTCTATCGTTACTTAAAAAGCACTTTGTAACAAATCATCTGAAATAAGCTACATTAAAGAGTATTAATGCCTGATTTTAATAAAATTATAAATATTTATGGAAAAAAATAACAAAGCAAAATATTTAGTACTCATCAGTATTCATGGACTGATTCGTAACCACGATCTTGAACTTGGTCGCGATGCTGATACCGGCGGCCAAACAAAATATGTGGTTGATCTTGCCAGGGCGCTTGCTGAACACGATGATGTTGAACAGGTGGATCTGATTACCCGTCGTGTTGTTGATACGACTGTCAGTGAGGACTATGCCATCCCTATTGAAGTATTTTCAGACAAGGTCAGAATTGTTCGCATTGATGCAGGACCTGAAGAATACCTGCCTAAAGAGCAACTGTGGGATCATCTTGATAGCTTTATGGATAACTTGACCAACTGGCTCAACGAACAGCCACGTATGCCTGATCTGGTGCATAGCCATTATGCAGATGCTGGTTATGTTGGGGTACGCCTTGCTAACCTGATTGGCGTTCCTTTGATTCATACTGGTCATTCACTCGGACGAGATAAACGCAAACGCTTATTGGCCATGGGAGTGTCGCGTGATGAAATTGAGCACACTTATAACATGGTAAGGCGTATTGATGCAGAAGAGGAAATACTGGCCAATGCCGACCTTGTCATTACCAGTACTCATAATGAAATTGAAATGCAGTATGGTCTCTATAATTACTATGACCCGAAGCGCATGTTAGTGGTACCGCCAGGAACTGATTTAACATTATTCCACCCTTCACAGGAAAATGAGGAAACACCTTTTAAAACTCGGTTGCCACGCTTTTTAAATGAGCCTGATAAACCATTAATACTGGCACTGTCACGACCTGACGAACGTAAAAACATTCTTACTCTAATCGAGGCTTATGGGGAGTCGCCCGATTTACAACAAGCTGCCAACCTGCTGATTGTCGCCGGTAGTCGAGACGATATTCGGGATATGGAAAGTGGCCCCCGCTCTGTTTTTATAAATATCCTGCTGCTTATTGACAGTTACGACTTATATGGAAAAGTTGCTGTACCCAAGACCCATCGTTCAGATGAGGTGCCTGCAATATACCGGCTAGCCGCAGCCACTCGTGGTGTTTTTGTTAATCCCGCTTTAACAGAGCCTTTTGGCCTGACGCTTCTGGAAGCTGCAGCCAGTGGACTGCCAATTGTTGCAACTGAGAACGGTGGTCCAGTCGACATTATTAAAAACTGTAGAAATGGTGAACTGGTTAACCCATTGGACAAGTCCGAGATAATCGAAGCCCTGCTCAAGCTAATGCAAAACAAGAAAACCTGGTCACAAGCAGCCCGCAATGGCATTAAAGGCGTTAGTAAATATTATTCATGGCAAGCGCATGTAAAAACATATATAGAAAAAGTTGATGCCTTGCCGGGTAAATACCAACCTATACCAGGCAAACGTCCCACTCGAGCAATATATTATCGTGATCGCGCCATCTTTAGCGATATTGATCAAAATCTTGTGGGGCATCCAACGGCTTTAAAACGTTTCTGCGATGTAATTAAAGAGCAACGTAAATGCGTTACTTTCGGAATAGTGACTGGCCGTCGTATCGATTCAGCATTGGCAATAATGAAAAAACACCAGATACCTGCACCGGATATCCTGATCAGCAGTCTTGGCACACGCATACATTATGGCCAGAGTCTGACAGAGGATAGTTACTGGGCTGATCATATCGATCACGACTGGAGTGGTCAGCGCATACGACGCATACTTGGCAAAACACCTGGCCTGAAGCTTCAACCGAGAGCAGAGCAGACGCCATTTAAGCTTTCTTATTTTTATGACCCCGAAATAGCACCCGCAGTTGAAGAAATTGTCAGTCAACTTCGACAGAAAGATATCACCGCTAATGTCACATTATCCTTTGGACAGTTTCTTGACATTATTCCTGCACGTGCTTCCAAGGGACAGGCATTGCGCTATGCATCACAACATCTTGATATACCACTAGAGCATATTCTTGTCGCTGGTGGTTCTGGCGCTGACGAAGATATGATGCGGGGCAATACTTTAGCGGTGGTAGTTGGTAACAGACATAATGAAGAACTTTCTCAACTTGTCGATCAGGAAAGGATTTATTTTGCGGAGCAGGATCATGCTCAAGGTATTATTGAAGCAATAGACTATTATGATTTCTTTCATGCCTGCACAGTACCGGAAGCGTAACCAATGATAATTTACCTGTTTGTAAATTGGCCAGGACTATGGCTGCGAGAAACGTAGAAATAATTGAGCGGGAGATATTAAAATCGAAACAATACCAAAAAAAAACGATCTGCCAAATGGTGTAATGTTTAATGCTTACCCTGACAGCATTGGCCGAAACCTCGCAGATACAATACAAATGCTCAAGCGTCCAGAATTCAAAGACGTTTTTTCTTTGTTCTATATTCTGCCTACCATTTTTCATAGCGATCTAGATCGTGGTTTTTCCATCATCAACTACGATATCAACAATAAACTTGTGGATCCTCAGGATCTGAACGAACTGAACAAGCTAGGTATCGAGATTAAGCTTGACCTGGTAATCAACCATCTTTCCGTACGCTCTCCACAGTTCGTCGATTTGTTACTGAACGGAAATGACTCACCCTACAGGGATTTTTTCATCGACTGGAATGAATTCTGGAAGGATCATGGCACAATGGGTGAGGAAGGTCATATTGTGCCGGATAAAGAACACCTTGATAAACTCTTTATGAGAAAACCAGGGCTGCCGATTCTTACCGTGTATTTCCCGGATGACACCTTCAAGACTTACTGGAACACCTTTTATCAAAAAGTGGACTTCGATGAGATAACAGCCCAGGACTTCACACATATCAAAGACATCGATCAGCAGTTAGCTACGTGTATAGCCCACCACATAAAGTTCGTTATCAAGAGTAATAGGCGTCTGGAATCCGTAGATCTAGATTATCTGGAACATCATAAGGATGCAGTATTCGAGGTGGTTCAGCGCAAGCGTGAATTCCTGGGTCAGATGGATATTAACGCCCGTTCCGAACAGGCCTGGGAATTTTATGATGAGACACTTCGCAAACTCAGCGGCTATGGCGCTAAAATAGTTCGCCTGGATGCCTTCGCTTATCTGCACAAAGAACCCGGTCAGACGAATTTTTTCAACCGGCCGGGGACCTGGAATTATCTGGAACGTCTACGGGACATTGCCCAGAAGTATGGGCTAATTGTCTTTCCTGAGATCCATGCCGAATACGGTGCCGGTATTCATGAAGAGATTGCGCAGGAAGGTTATCCCATCTATGACTTCTTTTTCCCCGGGCTGGTGATTAATGCCCTGGATCAGGGCAACAATGCAGCTTTGTTACACTGGATCTCGGATATCCGTACCAGGGGACTACAGACCATCAACATGCTCGGTAGCCATGACGGTATCCCAGTGCTTGACCTCAAAGGCAAGCAGGTCGATGGTGTCTATCGGCCGGGCCTGCTGAGCGATGAGCAGATTGAGTCCACCATCGAGCATATTATTGAACGGGGTGGCAAGACCAAGAATTTGTACGGTGCCGATGGTAAGAAGATCGATTACTATCAGGTCAACGCGACATTCTTCAGCGCCCTTGGAGAGGATGAGCAAAAACTGCGCCTGGCCCGCGCTATTCAGATGTTTATGCCCGGTGTCCCACAGGTGTGGTATCTGGATCTATTTGCCGGTACTAACGACTACGCAGCAGCGGAAAGGGGGCGTACCGCGGGACACAAGGAGATTAACCGCACCACTTTAAAAATAATCGACATCGAGTCCGGACTAAAACGTCCCATTGTACTGGACCAGCTAGAGTTGATCAGGTTACGTAACGTCTCACCGGCATTCAATGGTGAGATGAAGATCATCGAGACCGAGCCGCATCTGTTACATGTTTCCTGGCAGCACCCAGAAGTCAGCCTAACATTGAAGGCTGATCTGTCCGATTACAGCTTCACGGTTTCCCAGAATGACGCTGCCGGCGATGTAGCCCTGATGTCATTTGAGTCATAGACTTTGATGGCCTCCTCTATTGGTTTTAATGGTAATCACAACGGAGTACTAGCGTGAAAATTCTTGCCACCGATCTCGACCGGACATTGCTTCCCAATGGCAGCTGGTCGCCAGACACTGGAGCTATCGATCTCTTCAATAAACTCACAGAAAAACATGATGTTCTTGTTGTCTATGTGACTGGAAGAAACCTGAAACTGACCGAGAACGCGATAAAAGAATTTGGTGTCAGGTATCCAAATATTCTGTGCGGTGATGTCGGCACTTCAATTAGAAAATATGAGAATGGT
Source organism: uncultured Thiotrichaceae bacterium (assembly GCA_964485705.1). Taxonomy (GTDB): domain Bacteria; phylum Pseudomonadota; class Gammaproteobacteria; order SZUA-229; family SZUA-229. Next base: position 580 of record CAZALW010000269.1, on the reverse strand, counting down.
GAATGGAAGTTTGATAAAGGCTGGATTGAACAAGTAAGAAAAGAAAGTCCAGGGTGGGATGCCATGGCAATAAGGGATGCAGTCGCCGGGATTGATGCAATGCAGGAACAGGAAAGTGAGCATCAGAACCAGTTCAAACAGAGCTATTATGTTGAACATGAAAAAAAAGATCAGGCGTTAAAAAAAGTTGATGAACTGGTGAAGGGAAAATTTGATGAAGTAATCATATACAGTTTTGATTCACAAGATGGCAAGGGACTTCTCGATTTTTTACCTGCAAGCGCGACAAAACAGACTGCCCTGGAGTATGTGGCTGAAGAGTTTGGTGCTGCGAAAAAGGATGTTGTATTTTGCGGGGACAGTGGCAACGATATCTTTCCTCTAACAGCGGGATTTCGCGGTGTTCTGGTAAAGAATGCCGATGAACAATTAGTAGAAAATGTAAAAAAAGCTATGAATCAGAACCCTAAATTGAAGGTGTATTTCGCAAAAGGAGATTTCAGGGGTTTGCGAGGATATTACACCAGCGGCGTGATTGAAGGAGCCTATCATTATGGCGTTTTTGATTGCAACAAATAAG
>CAZALW010000268.1:0-4958 GCA_964485705.1 uncultured Thiotrichaceae bacterium | reverse complement strand
TTTTAAAAATAATCAAAAACGACCCTTTTCAAAAACCGCCCCCTTATGAAAAACTGGTGGGTGATTTATCAGGTGCTTATTCTCGTCGAATTAATATTCAACATAGGCTTGTATATCAAGTATATGAAAAAGAACATACTATTAAAGTAATCAGGCTTTGGACGCACTATGAATAAAAAACATAACGAACAAGGATAGATTGTGAGAGCGAAGCGAACCACAAATGTACATATGAATAAGATTAAATTCGAGTGGGATAAAAAGAAGGATAAGTCAAACACTAAAAAATATGGTATTACCTTCGAAGAGGTTCAAACAGTCTTCTTTGATGAACATGCAATCCAATTCTTTGATCCTGAACACTTATTGTTATGGTTAGCTCAGAGATAAATCCCAACCGGTACTTCTTATGCAATATGGACAGGTATTAGAGCGGTAGGAACATTTTTTGTTGGTGTGTATTTCTATGGTGATCCTACAAACTTTGGGCGATATTTTGGTGTTGCCTTAATCATAGCTGGTGTCGCTACGCTAAAATTATCTCATTAAGCATGATTATGGTTACTCATGATCGTGCAATGATCTTATGCAACATCAATATCAAAATCGTAAGGCAAATCTTTAACGGTAATTACCGATCCATTGGCATCGTTTAAAAATAGTTTTGATTCTGTGTCAGCTATTTGAATAACTGCAAGTGCATCGTAACCGGATTCGGGGTTTTTTTCTACGCTAATGATCGCGCCGGTGTTCTGACCTGCTCGGGCATTTTCTGCAAATAATTTATCACCGGCTTGGGGTTTGTTATTGGTGTTTATGTTTATTTTGTAGCAACGTTTTTTTAGTTTGCCTAGATAATGCATACGGGCAACAATTTCCTGCCCGGTGAAACAACCTTTGGTGAAACTCACGCCATTAATCAATTCCATGTTCGCCATTTGTGGTACAAATTCTTCACTGTTGTTTGCATCAATGAAGGGCAAACCTGCCTGGATATTCAAATAGTCCCAACTGGACGAATTGACCACCTCGGCCTGTGCAGAAACTTTTTCCCATAGTGCTATTGCGTGCTCATATGAGCAAAAAATTTCATAACGTGGTGACGTCTTATTGTGCAAGGAGGGTACGCGAATAACAATGTAATTTTCGTTAAATGAGATACTGTCAACTTCAGTATTGATGTTGTTAACGAAAGGCAATAATAAGTCAGTGGCATTTTTTCCGCTTACCCCAATACCAATTAGTTGTTCACTAACATCCTGAATAGCAACCTGTGCACGCAGGATGTAATTTTGCAAATGCTCAATGGTTGCTTCAACCAGGTCACTTTTAAGGCCGATAAAGTAATTTTGTTGATGCTTAAATAAACGAAAATTAGCAATCATGCGTCCTTTGTTATTACAGATAGCGTTGAGTTGGCTGGTGTCGATACTCACTGCCGTTACATCATTAGTAAACTGCCCCTGCATAAAACTTGTCGCGTCGTCACCGGCAATAACCAGGGTGCTGAATGACGATAGACTGCAGATGATGTCTGAAAGATCTGCTTTTTGATTATTTACCGCATCATCGCTGTGTGCATCAGTGTGATCCTGTAAGTATTGTTTCCAGTTTTTATTCATTGTTAAGCCGCATTCTAATAAAAGTTGTATAGAGTCATAGATAGTAGTCAAAATGTAGTATTAAATCATTATACATTTAGTAGGGCTTTAAGGCTTGTCCGGTATTGTTTATAGTGCTTGACAGCCATGTTGACTAAGCCTATAACTTCTATAATTGATGAACTTTGTATGTTCATCAGCATCAATAAAATAAGCTGAATTAAAATAACAAATGCAGAGGCTGTGACATATGCTTGATTCTTATGGATGGCTGAGCAGGGTATATAATCGGGTGGGCGTATGACTGAACAGCGGCCGGTATATCTCAACCTGCTTAAAATCCGATTACCTTTGCCCGGTATCATTTCCTTTGCTCACCGTATTACCGGTGTCATTCTTTTTATTTCTCTGCCTTTCGTCGTCTACCTGCTGGAACTGTCTATCGAATCTGAACAATCTTTTGCCAGAGTACAACACATACTGCAGCTGCCTGTTATGCTATTTGTTCAGATACTGCTGTTATGGTCATTGGCGCATCATTTTTTTGCCGGTATCCGTTTTCTACTGATTGACGCAGAAATTGGCGTAGAAAAATCGAAGGCACGGTTAGGTTCATGGCTGGTTTTACTGGCAGAATTACTGACGTTATTCGCTATTGTCTATGGAGTCGGTATATGAGTCTTTATGTATTAGAAGGCTTACGCCCCTGGGTGATTCAGCGAGTCAGCGCGGTTTATATTGTCTTCTTTATTCTTTATGTCTCATACAGTTTGTTAAGCAGTGATGTTTTTTCTTATGAAAACTGGAATAACTGGTTATATCATCCATTTAATACCACTGTGGTTGGCATCTTTGTTATTGCTCTGTTATTTCATAGCTGGATAGGCATGCGTGACGTGGTGCTGGACTACGTACATAACATCATGCTGCGAATTTTTATCCTGGCATTGTTAGTCGGGGTATTAATTGGCAGTGGTTTATGGGTATTTAGAATTCTTCTGTTGTCGGCGGTGGGTTAATGAGCAGTATTACTACTTCAACTGGTGTGTCAGAAATGGAGAGGCAACCCATAGAAAGAAGACAGTTCGATACTTTAATTATTGGCGCCGGTGGTGGTGGCTTACGGGCTTCATTGCAACTGGCGGCAGCCGACTTAAGTGTCGCTGTGGTTTCTAAAGTTTTTCCCACACGCTCGCATACCGTTGCAGCACAAGGTGGCATGAATGCCGCACTGGCTAATGTGTTACCCGATAACTGGCACTGGCATATGTTTGATACGGTAAAAGGCGGTGATTATCTTGGCGATCAGGACGCTATTGAGTTTATGTGTCGGGCAGCACCACAGGCAGTCTATGAACTTGAACATTTTGGTGTGCCATTTTCTAGATTAGATAATGGCAAGATTTATCAACGCGCTTTTGGTGGTCAGAGCCAGGACTTTGGTGGTGACCAGGCTGCACGTACCTGCGCTGCTGCTGACCGTACCGGCCACGCGATTTTACACAGTCTGTATCAGCAAAATATTCGTGCAAAAACACATTTTTTTGATGAATATTTTGCAGTTGATTTATTAAAAGATGAAGAAGGTCGTATTCTGGGTGCGGTGGTTTTTAATATTCAGAATGGTCAAATCGTGGTTATCGAAGCAAAAACCACCTTGCTGGCAACCGGTGGAGTTGGGCAGTTATTTAAAACCACAACCAATGCACTAATTAATACCGGTGATGGTTTAGGTATGGCAATGCGTGCCGGTATCCCATTGCAGGATATGGAGTTTTTTCAATTTCATCCTACCGGAATAGCAGGTAAAGGCATGTTAATTACCGAAGGGGCACGTGGTGAAGGCGGGTATCTGGTGAACGGTGAAGGCGAACGCATGATGGAGCGTTATGCACCAAAAGCAAAAGACCTGGCCAGTCGGGATGTGGTTAGCCGCGCCATTGCGATCGAGATTAGAGAAGGGCGTGGTTGTGGTCCGAACAAAGATCATGTGCTGTTAAAACTGGATCATTTAGGTGAGGAAGTGATACAAAAACGTTTGCCTGGCATTCGACAAACCTGCATAACTTTTCTTGGCATTGACCCTGCAGAAGCCCCCATCCCGGTATTTCCAACCGCGCATTACACCATGGGTGGCATTCCAACCAATCGTTATGGGCAGGTGGTGATACCGGTTAAAGACACGCCGGAAGAGCCTGTACAAGGTCTGTATGCGGCGGGTGAGTGTGCCTGTGTTTCTGTGCATGGCGGCAATCGTTTAGGCGGTAATTCGTTGCTGGATATTCTGGTGTTTGGGCGAGCTGCTGCCAATCACATTATTGAGTATTTGCAGGAGAATAAATATCACCGGGTAATAAATGAAGAAATAATTAATAAAGCAGTAGAAAAAGTAAAACGTTATAACGGGACGAATAATCAGGCTCACAACGATGTCCATTCTCATCCCGGCGCTCATTCCAGCGCAGATTATGAATCTGTAGCCGGGCTGCGCAACGAATTAAAACAGGCGATGGAAGATCATTGCAGTGTGTTTAGAAATAAAGAAATACTGCATCAGGGTGTAAAAAAGATAGAAAAACTTGCCAAACGTTTGAACAAAGTAAAAATCGATGATCGCAGTTATACTTTTAATACAGCAAAAGTAGAAGCCTTTGAGCTGGAGAATTTGATGGCTTGCGCACTGGCTACCATCCATTGTGCGTACGCCAGAGAAGAGAGCAGAGGCGCGCATTCACGTACTGATTTTACCGAGCGTAATGATAAAACATGGATGCGTCATAGTTTGTATTCATTTGAAAATGGGCTGGACTATAAACCGGTAAGAACAAAACCCATGTCAGTTGATAGTTTTCCGCCTAAACCACGGGTTTATTGACGCAATGAAAGATGAAAAGTGAAAAGTGAAAAATATCCTACTTATTCCCACGCGTAGCTCAGCAACGCATACCGATGCTAAAGATATACTTTGTATGCCTTACCAGACAGAAGCGTGGGAACACGCCAAGAGTAAGTCATGAAATTTACAATTTACCGTTACAATCCGGAAAAAGATGCCAAACCTTATATTCAGGAATATGAGCTGGAAAAGATTGAACCCGGCACCATGTTACTGGCCGCACTGTTACGTATCAAAGACGAGCAGGATGAAACCTTAAGCTTCCGCCGCTCTTGCGGAGAAGGTGTCTGTGGTTCAGACGGTATGAATATAAATGGTACAAACGGACTGGCATGCATTACTTCGCTAGACAATTTAAAGCAACCTATTGAGGTAAAACCATTGCCCGGGCTACCGGTAATACGTGATTTAATCATCGACATGGATCAATTTTATAAACAATATCGTGCGGTTAAACCGTA
>CAZALW010000267.1:0-4972 GCA_964485705.1 uncultured Thiotrichaceae bacterium | reverse complement strand
ATTGTGTACCCAACCGATTCCAGTTACGCTTTGGGTTGCCATATCGGTGATAAAAATGCGGTAACGCGTTTGCGTCGTATCCGTCAAATTGATGACAAACATAATTTAACACTGGTTTGCCGGGATCTGTCTGAAATTGCGACTTACGCAAAAATTAATAATTCAGATTACCGTTTATTAAAATCATTAACTCCGGGGCCTTACACTTTTATATTACCGGGTACCGGTGAGGTGCCACGCCGATTAATGCACCCTAAACGTCGCCATATTGGTTTGCGGGTGATGGATCATCCGGTGGTGAATGAATTATTGGAAGAACTGGGGCAGCCGTTGATAAGCTGTACACTGGTGATGTCTGGTGAGGATTTCCCGGTGACGGAGGCAGAAGATGTTCGCGCACTGCTGGAAAAACAGGTGGACTTGATTATTGACGGAGGGCACTGCGGGATTGAACCAACAACGGTCATTCGCCTGACTGATGGTGTGCCTGAAATTCGTCGTCATGGAAAGGGTCGAGATCATGGACTTTGATAAAGGAGTGAATAGTGAATAGTGCGGTGGGCGCTAAAGTAACCAGCTGTCATCTCGACCAGCGGGAGAGATCCTGTTACACCGTAGTACAAGATCTCTCCCGCTGGTCGAGATGACAATGAAAAGTGAATAATGAACAGTAAATTTTGGTTTTTAACTATTCGTTATTCACTATTCACTATTCACTGCTTTTAAAGTGTAAACTGCGCGATCACAAGACTATATAAAGAATAACCCCTTCAATATTTTCAATGCTCGATATTGCTTACACCATTGCTGTCTGGATTATCCCCGTATTATTTGCGATTACTTTACATGAAGTAGCGCATGGTTGGGTGGCGAATAAATTAGGTGATCCTACGGCGAAGAGTCAGGGCAGGTTAACCATAAACCCGATAAAACACATCGATCCGGTGGGTACGCTGGTGGTGCCGTTATTTCTGGCGATGGTCAGCCCCTTTATTTTGGGCTGGGCAAAACCAGTACCGGTTGAACCACGTTATTTTAAATCACCAATGCTGGATATGGCGCTGGTAGCGGTGGCAGGTCCAGTATCAAATTTTTTTATGGCCTGTTTCTGGGCAATGTTTATTCTGTTGGTCAGCAGTGTGGTCAGCCCGTCAGACACCTTGTCTTTTCTGATGGAAATGGGTAAAAACGGTATTATTATTAACATTATTTTAATGGTGCTCAATCTGTTGCCGATTCCTCCTCTGGATGGTAGTCGTGTACTTGCCGGAATTTTGCCAGCGCCTCTGGCAAGACCATATATGCAATTGGAAAGGTTCGGTATGATTATTATTTTGTTGTTACTTATCAGTGGCATACTTGGTCAAATTCTATGGCCGCTGGTACAGTATTTTATTAATATTATCGGCCTCATATTCGGGCTTTAGTTTTATCTGAATCTATTCTGAAGATATAGTTGTAGGGTGGGCAGGTTTTTTTGCCCATGTTTTTTTATCGGCTTTAATGTGTGGGCAAAAAAGCCTGCCCACCCTACAACTTATTGAGAAGTTATATATAGAAATGCCATAAGCATTGAATTAATAAAGGATGTGAGAAAAATTGAATACAGTAGCAAAACAACATCAGCGCGTATTATCAGGCATGCGACCTACCGGTCGTTTGCATTTAGGGCATTATCACGGTGTCTTAAAAAATTGGGTGCAGTTACAGCATGAATACGAGTGTTTCTTTTTTGTTGCTGACTGGCATGCTTTAACCACGCATTATGAAGACCCTTCCGTTATTGAGCAAAGTACCTGGGAAATGGTGGTTGACTGGCTGGCTGCCGGCATCAGCCCGGGTTCTGCAAAACTGTTTATTCAGTCAAAAGTGCCGGAACATGCTGAGTTGCACACATTATTGTCGATGATTACTCCGTTAAGCTGGCTGGAGCGGGTGCCAACTTATAAAGATCAGCAGGAACAGTTAAAAGAAAAAGATTTAGCCACTTACGGATTTTTGGGTTATCCCTTGCTGCAAAGTGCAGATATTCTGGTTTACAAAGCAGGCCTGGTGCCAGTAGGTGAAGATCAGGTAGCCCATGTTGAGTTAACCCGCGAAGTGGCACGACGTTTTAATCATCTTTATGGGCGCGAACCGGGCTTTGAAGAAAAAGTAAAGCAGGTGGCAAAAAAAATGGGCAAAAAAAATGCCCGTATGTTTTTTAACTATCGCAAAGACTATCAGGAAAAAGGTGATGCTGAAGCATTAAGTGTGGCACAGGCTTTGCTTGATTCACAACAGAATATTTCGATTGGTGATAAAGAACGTTTGTTTGGTTATCTTGAAGGCTCTGGTAAAATCATTCTGCCTGAACCACAGGCATTACTGACTCCGGCCTCGAAAATGCCGGGTCTGGATGGCCAGAAAATGTCCAAGTCATACAACAATACCATTGCCTTGCGCGATGATCCCGATTTGATAACGAAAAAAATACGCACCATGCCGACCGATCCAGCCAGAGTCCGTCGTAACGATCCGGGTGACCCTGGTAAATGTCCGGTATGGGAATTTCACGGAGTTTATTCTGATGACAGTACGCGTGAATGGGTACAGGAAGGATGTAGAAGCGCGTCGATTGGCTGTGTAGAGTGTAAACAGCCTGTCATTGATTCGGTATTGCTCGAATTGAAACCGATGCAGGAAAGAGCCAGAGAATATGAAGAAGATACCGCCACGGTTAAGGCCATTATAGAAGAAGGAACTGAGGCCGCAAGAGAAGTCGCGCGTGATACACTGGAAGATGTCAGGAAAGCAATGGGCATTGCATATTTGTAATTATCTACTTCTTTAAAGCAAATAATTCACCTTATGACACAATCAGATATACAGGAAACAGACATTCAGCCAACGCCGCAACAGCAGGCTTTATCGGAGGACGAATCTGCTAAAAAAATTCCTGTCGAGAAAAAAAGTGCCGGACAATTAAATAAAAAAAATCAGATAGTCTCATCGCTAAGCAGTCAGAGTGAAATGCCTTTTGCCCTGGTTCAGGGTGAGCCGCTCACTGTGATTCCGAAGGATTTGTATATCCCCCCCGATGCGCTGGAAGTGATTCTTGAAGCCTTTGAAGGGCCGCTGGATTTGTTGCTGTATTTAATCAAACGGCAGAATCTGGATATCCTGGATATTCCACTGGAAGAAACCACTCGCCAGTACATGTCCTACATCGATATGATGCAGAATTTAAAAATCGAACTGGCAGCTGAATATTTGTTAATGGCAGCCATGCTGGCTGAAATTAAATCACGCATGTTGTTGCCTCGGCAGGTGGAAAATGAAGATGAAGAAGATCCTCGTGCCGAGCTGATCCGTCGCCTGCAGGAGTATGAAAGGTTCAAGAGTGCGGCGCAGAATATTGATGAATTACCCCGGGTCAGTCGTGAAATTTATCTGACCGATATCGAACCACCGGAAACACACCAGGACAGACCCGTACCAGAGGTTGATCTACATGATCTATTGCTGGCGTTTAAAGATGCCATGGCGCGAGCAGATATGTACTCACATCATCATATACAACGAGAGGCACTGTCAGTGCGTGAGCGCATGAGTCGTGTGCTGAGTGCAATCAGTACCGATGGTTTTACCAGTTACACCAGTTTATTTACTATTGAAGAAGGTCGGCGTGGTGTGGTGGTGACACTGCTAGCTATTCTGGAACTGGTTAAAGAGCAATTAATTGAGCTGGTTCAAGCTGATACGTTTGCGCCGATTCATTTAAAAGCCATTGGCTGATAATCATGGGTGCTCAAACGGATGTGATTTTGTCTGATAATAATAAAGCGCAATAAGTAAAATAGTGAATGATGGAAATAGCAAAACTAAAAATTATTCTTGAAGTCATATTATTGGCGGCTGATCGCACATTAACGGTGATTCAACTGGAAACCTTATTTGAGCTTGATGAGGAGCGCCCGACACGTGATGAAATTCGTCAGGCACTGCATGAAATGGCAGAGGATTACGATTCCCGTGGTTATGAAATAAAACTGGTTGCCAGTGGTTTCCGGTTACAGGTAAAACAGAAATATGCCACCTGGGTTAGCCGTTTATGGGAAGAAAAACCAGCACGTTATACTCGCGCCTTACTGGAAACCATGGCACTTATCGCTTACCGACAACCTGTCACCCGTGGTGAAATTGAAGAAGTGCGTGGTGTTAGCGTTAGCTCAAATATTGTCAAAACATTACTGGAACGAGACTGGATTAAAGTGCTTGGACATAAAGATGTACCCGGCAAACCAACACTTTATGGCACAACAAAAACATTTTTGGATTATTTTAATTTATCATCACTGGATCAGTTGCCAACACTGGCAGAGATAAAAGATCTGGACAGTATTCATCCTGAACTGGGGCTGGATGAAGACGTTGTTGAAAACACTACTGAGCATCCTCAAGTTGATAGTCAGGTGGACAGCAGCAGATCAGATGTCGATAATGGTAATAAAGAAGATACTGATTCATCGGTAGATAATGCTACTGAACAATGTAGCGATACGACAAATCAAAATAGCGCAATAACAAAACAAACCAATACTAAACAGGATCAACGTTAGAAAAAAAACGGTTATGTCACAACAGCCCACTACAACAAATGATCTACCAGCAAAAGAGCTAAAACAGGAGCGTGTACAGAAGGCACTGGCGCGAATGGGTTACGGTTCGCGCCGTGAAATTGAGCGTCTCATTGGCGAGCAAAAAATCCGCATTAATGGTCAGCTTGCAAAAATTGGCGACCATGTAAAAGCAGGCGACAAAGTCAATATCGGAAATCGCCGTGCGGTCATTACTTCTGATGTCAGACGTATTCGCGTGCTACTGTACAATAAACCAGAAGGTGAAATTTGCACGCAAAAGGATGATGAAGGCCGCAAAACGGTTTTTGAAAGTATCGGCAGATTAAAAGAAGGACGCTGGATAAGCGTTG
>CAZALW010000266.1:0-4983 GCA_964485705.1 uncultured Thiotrichaceae bacterium | reverse complement strand
GCTTTTTTCGCGTCTTTTGCGTTCTTCGCGGACTAAATATTTTTCAGCTTTGTCAATGTCCGCTAAGTGTCGATAGCCGACATTGATGAAAATGGCACAATCATATTGAAAAGATTCAAGCTGTTTGTATTGCTGGTTTATTTGATAGCATTAACACCAGAGTGGTAATGCGGTCGCGCAAGTCACGTCGGTCAACCACCATATCAATAGCGCCATGTTCCAGTAAAAACTCGCTGCGCTGGAAACCTTCCGGTAATTTTTCACCAACAGTTTGCTCAATCACTCGCGGCCCGGCAAAACCAATGAGCGCTTTAGGTTCGGCAATATGAACATCACCCAGCATGGCAAAACTGGCAGACACACCACCCATGGTTGGATCAGTTAATACTGAAATATAGGGGATACGATTTTTAGCAAGACGAGCCAGCACTGCGCTGGTTTTTGCCATTTGCATTAGTGAGAATAAGGCTTCCTGCATGCGCGCACCGCCAGAAGCAGAGAAGCAAATAAACGGGATTTTTTCTTCTAGTGCTACGGTCGCAGCCAACAGGAAACGCTCGCCAACAACGGAGCCCATCGACCCCCCCATAAAACGAAAGTCGAATGCTGCAACGACCACAGGCACACCTTTCACTTTACCTTTTAAGGCAATCAGTGCATCTTTTTCGCCTGTGTTTTTCTGCGCCTGTAATAAACGATCTTTATATTTTTTACTATCTTTAAATTTATATTTATCAAAGGGAATCAGGTTAGCACCAATTTCTTCAGTCGGCGAATCATCAAGAAATATCTCAAGTCTTCTGCGCCCGAAAATACGCATGTGATGATTGCACTTGGGACAGACATCAAGGTTACGTTCCAACTCTGCGCGATATAAAACGGCATTGCAGGCACTGCATTTAGTCCATAAACCTTCGGGTACACCGCGCTTTGTACTGCTATCAGTGCGAATGCTTGTGGGCATTAATTTCTCAAACCAGCTTGGTGCCATTGTTTTTACCTGTTTTTTTATGAGTCGTAAGTTATAAGTTGTAAGTCATGAGTCAAAAGACTAAAGACTTACAACTTACGACTTATAACTCATATCTAGCGCATTACGCATCGCCGATAACGTTTCGGTAATTTCTTTAATAATTATAGACCTTGTCGCGTATGTTTTACCACTGTTTAATGCCATTTTTTTAACCAGTGCGCTACCTACAACGACGGCATCTGCACAAACACCAACTTTTGCTGCTGACTCGGCATCACTGATACCAAAACCAACAGCAACCGGCAAATCAATAAATTGTCTGATTTCAGCAAGTTTTTCTTCAACGCTGCTTACATCGAGTGTGGCCGCACCGGTGACACCTTTTAGTGAAACATAATAAACAAAACCACTGGCGATTTCTGCCAGTTTTTTTATTCTCGGCAAAGTACTTGTAGGTGCCAGTAAAAATATGGGGTCCAACCCTTGTGCTTTTAGTGCTGGCACATATTCATCGGCTTCAATTGGCGGCATATCAACGGTAATCACGCCATCAATGCCACAGGCGGCGGCTTGCTCGGCAAAATTATGATAACCCATCACTTCAATCGGGTTGAGATACCCCATGACAATGATGGGCGTTTTGTTATCTGTCCGGCGAAATGCTTTAACCACAGAAAATACATCAAGCAAACTGGTGTTGTGTTGCAATGAGCGTTCTGCTGCCAGTTGAATCACCGGGCCGTCTGCCATTGGGTCAGAAAAGGGTGCACCCAGCTCAATAATATCGGCACCAGCGGCAACCATGGCGTGCATCAAAGGCAAGGTTATTTCGGGTGTGGGATCGGCTGTCATCACGTAGGGAATTAATGCTTTGCGTGATGACTCTTTTTTTAGCGCGGCAAAACACTGTGCTAAACGGCTCACAACTCTAACCCTTCGATTTTGGCTATGGTATTAATATCTTTGTCACCCCGACCGGACAAGTTAACAATAATGCGCTGATCCGGTTTCATGGTAGCGGCCAGTTTCAACCCATAGGCAACTGCATGACTGGATTCCAGTGCTGGAATAATGCCTTCAATCCGGGTTAAGGTGTGAAATGCTGCCAGCGCTTCATCATCGGTAGCGGCAACATAGTTGACCCGACCTATATCTTTTAACCAGGAATGCTCCGGCCCTACGCCTGGATAATCCAGGCCAGCAGAAACAGAATGCGTTTCAATGATCTGTCCGTTTTCATCTTCCATTAAATAAGTACGGTTGCCGTGTAATACGCCGGGGCTGCCAGCACATAAAGGAGCAGCATGTTTGCCACTGTCCAACCCCAGACCACCACCTTCAACACCATACATGGTTACCTTTTCATTTTCTAAAAATGGGTGAAATAAACCAATCGCATTCGAACCACCACCAACACAGGCCACCAGCGCATCGGGCAAACAACCACACTGCTGTTGCATTTGCGCCTTCGCTTCACGACCTATAATGGTCTGAAAATCACGTACCATCGCAGGGTAAGGATGCGGACCTGCAACTGTGCCAATAATATAAAAGGTATCATCAACATTAGTTACCCAGTCACGCATGGCTTCATTCAAGGCGTCTTTAAGGGTTTTTGAACCAGACTCGACGGCCACTACTTTTGCACCCAGTAATTTCATTCGATAGACATTCGGTGCCTGGCGCACAATATCTTCTGCGCCCATGTAAACTACGCACTCCATACCAAAACGTGCAGCTACTGTTGCCGTAGCCACGCCGTGCTGTCCCGCACCAGTTTCGGCAATAACCCGTTTTTTGCCCATTTTTTTAGCCAGTAAGCCCTGACCAATGGTGTTATTAATTTTATGTGCGCCAGTGTGATTTAAATCTTCTCGTTTGAGATAAATTTGCGCACCTCCTACTTGCTGCGTCAAACGCTCGGCAAAATACAACGGGCTGGGACGGCCAACATATTGCGCCAGATCCTCATCAAATTGTGCCTGAAAATCTGCGTCTGTTTTTATTTCTTCATAAGCATCACGCAACTCATCTAATGCCTGCATTAATGTTTCTGAGGCAAAAATACCACCGTAGATGCCAAAGTGCCCGCGCTCATCAGGCATGGATGAGTAGTCTACGAACTCTGGTTTCTTTTTTACTGATTTATCAATTAACTGTGTCATAATAATTACTAATGGAGAATGGAGAGTGGAGAATTGGGTGAGTGTTGGATTGTTTTTAATTCTCAATTCTCAATTAAAACACTGGTCTGTCGCATAAATGCGAAAACTGTTTCTTTATTTTTAATTCCCGGTGAACTTTCTACACCGCTACTCACGTCTACGGCAAAGGGATGAACCAGATCAATCGCCTGTTTTACATTTTCTGGTGTTAAACCACCTGCCAGCACGATGGGCTTGTTTACAGTAGCAATTGATGCCCAGTCAAACGATTCACCGGTGCCACCTGCTTCACCGAGTGCATGCCCATCCAGTAACAGTGCTTTAGCAGACTGGTATTTTTTCACGTTGGCAGACAAGAAATTGGCATCCTGTTCAGCGCCTTTCATGCCTAACGCTTTAATATAAGGTCGATTAAATTGTTCACAAAAATCCGCCGTTTCACTACCATGAAACTGAATAAGATCAATTTCTACATCTGCCAATACTGAACGGATCATTTGTTCATCTGCATCTTTAAATAAAGCCACGCGGCTAACAAATGCAGGAATAATCTGACTGATTTCTGCAGCCCGCGTTTTACTCACAAAACGTGGGCTTTTTTCATAAAACACCAGCCCGATGGCATCAGCGCCGGCATCAACTATCATCTGTGCATCTTCACATCGGGTAATACCGCAAATTTTAACACGCGTACGCATAAATAATTATAAGCCTCAATGATTAATATCAATGAATATCCGGCAGCCAGCCACTTGCTGGCAAGCCATGTTCTGCCGGGTATTCTACATTAACCAGATACAAACCGGCAGGTGATGCCGTCATACCCGCTTTTTTTCTGTCTCGCCCCTGCAATAATTCCTGCATCCATTGTGTTTTTTGCTGGCCACGTCCAATGACCATCAAACTACCCATGATATTTCTCACCATATGATGCAAAAAAGCATTGGCTTTAATATCTAAAATTATGTAATCTCCGTTTCGTTTTACACTGATACTTTGCATCTCACGAACGGCATGTTTTGCCTGACATTGCGAGGCACGAAAAGCAGAAAAATCATGTTTGCCTAATAAATGCTGCGCTGCCTTGTTCATCAACACTTCATCAAAATGCTCAAATGACCACGCCACGTTATGTTGAAAAATAGCCGATCTGACTTTTCGATTAAACAGGATGTAACGATAGCTACGTGATACCGCACTAAACCGCGCATTAAATTGTTCACTTACCTGTCGCACCCAGTGGATGGAAATATCTCGCGGCAGGTTGGTATTACCACCCAACATCCAGGCTTTTAATTCTCGTTGTACGGTAGTATCAAAATGCACCACCTGCCCGGTGGCGTGAACACCGGTATCGGTTCGACCGGCACAGGTTAATCTAACCGGCTCATTAGCGACTTTAGACAGTGCTTTTTCCAGTTCTTGTTGTACGGTACGCGTGCCTTTCGCTTGCATTTGATAACCGTTGAATAAGCTACCATTATATTCAATACCGAGAGCGATTCGTTTATTTGTCATAAGGGCATCTCTAATAATTCCATCCTTAGGCCTGTTAACACGACATCCATGTCGCACGGCTCTGGTTTGAGCAGACTTGTGCTTGAGAGGCTCAAGAACATCTAAAATATTAGTTTGAGTGGGTTATTTGCAAGCCAGATTGCTTACATGTGGCAACGAAGTTATTGAACCTCTCAAGTGCGAAGATGCCAATCACGAGAAGTGGTATACAGATGTACCGTTAACGCACCTAAGGATGGACTTTTTAGAGATACACATAACTACAGGAGAACAAAAAACACCAGCCCGACGACAGGCTGGCGCTTATATTTTACAGAAGATTATAAG
>CAZALW010000265.1:0-4983 GCA_964485705.1 uncultured Thiotrichaceae bacterium | reverse complement strand
ACAGCCCAGGGGAAAAGAAAGGCGATTTCAAGATCAAAAATAATGAAGAGAATAGCAACCAGATAATAACGCACGTCAAACTTTATACGTGCGTCTTCGAAAGCTTCAAAACCACACTCAAACGGTGAGTTTTTTGCCGGGTCTGGTTTTGACGGTGCCAGCACGAAACCACCAACAAACATGGCACCGACACCAACCATCATGCCAATAACAAGAAATATCAAAATTGGCAAATAATTTTCGAGCATAGGGATAAATCCTTTAGATTTATAATGAAAAATGAAAATCGCACCGCCTTCCTGGCTCTTTGCGAAATACCGTCCATCCATGGACATAAATGAAAAATGAAAAATGAAAAAAATTCATTGCACTAATATCAATATTAGTTTTTGTTTTTGCCTTTCATTTTTCATTTTTCACTTTTCACTTTTCACTTTTCATTTGCTTATCCTTAAGATAAGCACAAGTTGGTGCCGATGGCCGGAGTCGAACCGGCACAGCTTTCGCCACTACCCCCTCAAGATAGCGTGTCTACCAATTCCACCACATCGGCTTTGTAATTACGAATTACTAATTACTAATTACGTGTTTCTTTGATGCTGACCATTTATTGCCAATAAATTTAAATGCATTGGCTTAACGAAAAATGAGAAACAACAAATGAAAAACAAAAAAACAAGTACAAATTCAACCTCAAAGGACAATTAGTAATTCGTAATTAGTAACTCGTAATTAATTAGCAGGTGGTGGCACATCACCTGGCATTTCATCTGGAGCCACTGCCTCAGGAACAGCAAAACCTTCAGGCGGAGGAACATCTGCGGCACCCGGAATTTCTATTACTTCTTCTGCAATAACGGGGTGTTCAAGCAGCGCATCCAGCACACTGTCTGTCTGCACTTCTCGATTTGATGCCAGATAAGCCAGAACCAGACTGTTAATAAAAAAACCTATGGCAAAAACCGCTGTGGCTTTACTTAAAAAATTAGACGAACCAGTGGCACCAAACACACTGCCTGCACCACCACCGCCACCGCCACCGCCACCAAAAGCTGCACCAGCAGAAGCGCCAGCACCTTTTTGCAGCAGTACCAGGGTGATTATACCCAGCGATAAAAATACATGTAAAACAAGAAGAATAACGTCCACTTAAATAAACTCTCTTTATTAATTGAGAATTGAGTGTGATAATTGAGAATTAAAAAGCCTGGTAGCACTGCTTTTCAATTCTCAATTATCACACTCAATTCTTCATTGATCAATTAGCTGCTTTGCAAATTGCTAAAAAGTCTTCTGCTTTCAGCGATGCACCACCAATCAAACCGCCATCGATATCCGGCCGACCGATTAAATCTTTTGCATTAGCAGGATTCATGCTGCCACCGTAAAGAATGCGTAAACCTTCCGCCACATCAGCATTTAATGCAGCTATCTTGCCACGAATAAAGGCATGCACATCCTGCGCTTGCTCCGGTGTGGCGACTTTACCTGTACCAATCGCCCATACAGGTTCATAGGCAATAACGCCATCCGCCAAAGCTTCAACACCTTCTAATGCGATAACCGCATCAATTTGACGTGCGCACACATCATTGGTGATGCCTGCTTCACGCTCTTCCAGGGTTTCACCTATACAAAAAATGGGTTTAATACCGTTACGACGGGCCGCTGCAAAACGTTTTGCCACCAACTCATCCGTTTCACCATACAATGCGCGGCGTTCTGAATGCCCGACAATGGCATATTCACAACCAGCATCTTTCAGCATATCCGCTGAAATTTCACCGGTGAATGCACCTTTGTCTTGATCACAGATATTTTGTGCGCCAACTTTAATTGCAGTGTCATTTGCACTGCCACAGACGCGAGAAATGTGAATTGCTGGAGGACATACTACCACTTCAGCTTTTGTAACCGAAGCCATGCCTTGCTTGATACCGGCCATTAATTCTTTAACTGAATCACTGGAACCATTCATTTTCCAGTTACCCGCTACCATTACCTGACGCATTATATTCTCCGCTAATCTATTATTCGTTCATTCATGATACTCACCCGCTCTATCCTTTGATCCGTAACCAGCACATCCATGTGCCACTATTCAGGGCTTACATGATAAATCGTTCCTTCGATTTATTCTATGAGTATTTTTAAGGGAGTGAAGGATACCTGTCAGAAGGCAATAAATCAATGTTGATAAAGGCTATTTATAGGAAGCGGCAATAAATTTAACTTATTCAGAAATAAAAATGAAGAATTAAATTTTAAATTTAACCTGGATACTGCAAGTGATAGTGCATATTAGGTAGCTTCTCAATAACCCGTGGCAGTATTTGGTTTTGAGACTGTCGGTAGCATGGATGCTACCGTCAAGCCTACACGGAGGTATTCACGGCGTGTCTCTAAAGTAAATACTGCCACGGGTTATTGGGAAGCTACTATATTAGAGTGCAAGATATTGATTTGTAAAGTAACTATATTTGAGCATAATACTTATTAACATTACCGAAAAATAAAATATTGCTATACGAACCAATAGCTTGCGCTATATGTGTGCTAGCACTTGCAGGATTCAGGTTAAACCTTAACCCTTAAAAAAGCAGTTGAAAGTGTATTTATAACGCAACGGTTACGCAGCCTCAGCAGCTTGAGCAACCTGAGCTGCAATCTCACTTGCCAATTGCGAAACCAAATTCTCATCCTCACCTTCAACCATGACACGAATTAATGGCTCGGTACCAGATGGCCTTAACAGTACACGGCCACGCCCATTCAGTTTATTTTCAGCCTGTTTAACTGATTGCTGTACAGTAGGCGACTGCATTGGGTCAGCATGCCCGGATAGTGACAGTGAGAGTGGTACATTAATCATTTTTTGCGGGAATTTTTTCATGCCAGACAAGGCTTCACGTAACGTTATCTTTTCTTTTGCCAGATAAGCCAGCACCTGTAGCGCGGAAACAATACCATCACCGGTGGTGGTTCTATCCAGGCAAATAATATGACCTGAAGACTCACCGCCAAGAATCCAGCCTTTTTCACTCATGGTTTCCAGTACGTAACGATCACCTACTTTGCTACGGGCAAAACCCAGGCCTAACTCTTTTACTGCCAGCTCTAACCCTAAATTAGACATTAATGTGCCAACAACACCGCCTACATCCTCACCGTTACTCAGCCGGGAACGAGCAATAATATATAACAGTTCATCACCATCAACCACGCCTCCCTGATGATCAACCATCAGCACACGGTCACCATCTCCATCAAAAGCAATGCCCAAATCTGCACTTTCCGCTTTGACACGGGCGATTAAATACTCAGGATCGGTGGAACCACACTGCAGATTTATATTCAAACCATCCGGCTTATCACCAGTAGAAATAACCAGAGCACCTAATTCAGTAAATACTTTTGGGGCAATATCGTAAGTCGCACCGTTTGAACAATCAAGCACCACTTTCAAACCATTAAAACGAACATTCATCGGAATGGTGGCTTTGCAGGACTCAACATAACGGCCATTAGCATCAACAACACGACGCGCCTTGCCTAACTTGGAAGGCTCCACAATTTTCATTTCCGACTCAAACATGGCTTCTATCTCATGCTCGATGTCATCGTCAAGTTTTTCGCCCTGGGGAGAAAAAAACTTAAGCCCATTATCATAAAATGGATTATGCGATGCACTGATAACAATGCCAGCGGAAGCCCGTAAGGTTCGCGTTAAATAAGCGATACCAGGTGTTGGCATCGGCCCGAGCAAATCAATATCAACGCCAGCGGCAGATAGACCTGCTTCCAACGCAGATTCAAACATATAACCTGAAATACGGGTATCTTTACCAATAACGACTCGATTATTTTGCCTCGAGTTAACCTGCCCCATATCATTTTCATGCGATGCAAGCACTCGCCCAACTGCCCAGCCCAGCTTTAAAACTTTCTCAGGGCTCATTAAACCTGTGCCGACTTTTCCGCGAATACCATCTGTACCAAAATATTTTTTTGTCATTACCATTCCTGCCACCTAATTAATTACGAATTACTCATTACTAATTACTAATTACGAGTAACGGCTATTGCTGTTTCTGACATAGTAAAAATAATAACTGTAGTTGCTGCTACAAGCAACAAATGCGCCAGCCAATATGATTAGTAATTAAAAACCCACCGCTTCACATAACATTAACGCATCACAGGTTTCTGCGACATCGTGCACCCGAAAAAAACGCGCACCTTGTTGATAAGCAATAACAACGGCTGATACACTGGCAATCAGCCGCTGTTCAACATCTCTGCCAAGCAAAGCCGAAAACATGCTCTTTCTGGATATGCCCACCAGTACAGGATAAGCCAGGCTACAAAATTGCTGCATTTCTTTTAATAAAGATAGGTTATTTTCCAGTGTTTTGCCAAATCCAAAGCCAGGATCAATAAAAATATTTTCACTGCGAATACCCGCTTTTACACAACAACTGGCTCGCGTCAGAAAATACTGCCTGATTTCATCAACAATATCCGTGTATTTAGGGTTATCCTGCATGGTCTGTGGATTACCCTGTTTGTGCATCAAACACACAGGAACCTGGTGTTTAACACAAACCTCTAGCGCACCCTCAGCATGTAATGCATTAATATCATTCACCATGCTGGCACCGGCATCAATTGCCGCCTGCATGACTTCAGGCTTACTGGTATCAATTGATATGGCAATATCGGAATGTTGTCGGATTTTTTTGATGGCCGGGATAACGCGCGTAAGTTCTTCTGCTAACGAGACCGGTTTTGCTCCCGGACGTGTAGACTCACCGCCAATATCAATGATATCAGCACCCTCTTTTTGCATTTGCAGTGCATGTTTTAAGGCGTTATCCAGCTGGTTGAACTGTCCGCCATCGGAGAAAGAATCAGGGGTGACGTTTAAGATACCCATCACTACCCATTGGTTTGAATGGATTTTGTTTAGGATTTGTTGCATGT
>CAZALW010000264.1:0-4989 GCA_964485705.1 uncultured Thiotrichaceae bacterium | reverse complement strand
TTTTATTTTTTTCTTGTCAGATAAAGGCATAATGCTTTTGCTATTATTTTATGGGATTGATCAGGCTGTTTAACCTAATAAGGTCTCTTTTGCTTTGTTTATTTGTGCCGCCATGAAATCAGAACCACCACGATCCGGGTGCATTTTCTGCATCATACGACGATGCGCCAGGATAATTTCTTCTTTTGTGCTGCCCGGCTTTAGTCCCAGCACTTCTCTGGCTTCATCAGCACTCATGGTTTTTTTACCCGGAGTGGGTGTTTGTGCCTGCTGTTGATGTGGCTGATTATGCTGTTGATACAGACGATTAACAAATGGCAGGTATTGCGCAAAACGCATAATTTTAGGTGCCAATGCAACCATTCCTGCAATGGCGGCGGTGATGATATTAAGGTGGCCGGTAACAGCGAGCAGCGCCACAACGGCACCAACACCACTGAGGACGCTCCAGAAAACCATTTTTTTTCGTTCTTCACCTTTGGCTTTTTTGATTTTGTGCCACACAATCAAAGCTATGCCAATAATTGCCATTAGAATAATGAATCGTGTCATCAGGATGTTGGGCTATTTTGAGCCATATGTTTGGGGATTGTCATGGTGGGTATTTTGGTGCATTTTGATTTTTCATGCTACCCCCATAATAAATGAAACTTATGGTATATTGGCGCGGTCAGTGTATGTGTTGAAATTCAGCGCTTATATGTTGAATTTAGGTATATTTAATGTGGATTTTTTATGAAAAAAATAATAAGTTTATTTGTTTTTATGTGTTTAACGATAGTTGCACCTGTACAAGCGCAGTCTGAAGGTTTGGATGCAAAACGATTTTATGTTGGTGGCGGCCTGAATTTTAATAATCTACCGGGAGTCGGCAGTGCCCGTGGATTTCAGTTTATCGGGGGTTATGAATTTAACTTCAAGATTAATGACGATATTTCCAGTGCGCTGGAAATAGGTTATATGGATACGGGTAATTTTGACCGTATCAATACTGCAGGGAAGTCTGGTTCAGCGAGTGGTTTATGGATTGCTATGCTGGAATCGGTTCCGCTTTCAAGAAAAACAGATATGCTGGCGCGTTTAGGTTATGACTTTGGCGATGATGACGGTTTCTTGCTGGGTATGGGCATGCAGTATAAATTTGACACTAAAGTTGCTTTACGTATGGAGTATGTCGCTCGTGAACATGTAAATGGCTTGCAGATGAATGTGCTGGTCAAGTTTTAAGCAGTTAGTTACAAGTTATAACTGCAATAGGCTTAAAGCTCATTACTTATAACTTGTAACTTAAAACTATCTTTTCAAGTACCGGTAATATACTTATCACGCAACTCGCGCCTTAATATTTTGCCGACATTGGTTTTTGGTAGCTCATCGGTGAACACAACCGACTTTGGAACTTTATAGCTGGTTAAACCTTCACGACAAAAGTCTCTTAATGCTTCTTCAGTTAATGACGCGTCTTTTTTAACCACTACTGCCATTACCACTTCACCACTGTGCTCATCGGGTTTACCAATAACACCGACTTCAGCAACACCGGGGTGGTCGGCAATCACTTCTTCTACTTCGCTGGGAAATACATTAAACCCTGATACCAGTATCATGTCTTTTTTGCGGTCAACAATTTGTACAAAACCCGCTTTATCCATAAAACCGATGTCACCGGTATGCAACCAGCCCTCATTGCTCAATGAATCGGAGGTTTCTTTGGGTCGCTGCCAGTAACCTCGCATCACCTGCGGGCCACGAATACAGATTTCACCTTGTTCTCCAATGGCTAATTCATTCCAGCTATCATCCTGGATGGAAACTTCAGTAGAAGAAATGGGCAGGCCAATTTTGCCGTTGAACTCTTTTAAATTCATTGGATTCATACAGGCGGCTGGTGAGGTCTCTGTTAAACCGTAGGCTTCGATTAGTGTGGTGCCAGTCACTTCTTTCCAGCGCTCGGCAACGCCGCGTTGCACTGCCATGCCGCCGCCAAGAGCAAAAGAAAAGTTAGACCAGTCTATGCTTTTGAAGTCGGGATGACTTAATAAACCATTGAATAAGGTATTTACCCCGGTTAATACTTCAAATTTAGTTGCTTTAAGCTCTTTGACAAAACCACTGATATCACGGGGATTAGTTATCAGATAATTGCACCAGCCAAAACGCATGAAGGTTAAGCAATTCGCGGTTAATGAAAAGATGTGGTAAAGCGGCAAAGCGGTAATTATAGTGCCTTGTTTATCACCCATAAATTGACCAATCCAGGCTGAGGCTTGCAGCATATTGCTGACCATGTTTCGGTTAGTTAGTACGGCACCTTTGGAAACACCTGTTGTACCACCAGTATATTGTAAAAATGCAATGTCGTCGTGGTTAGTAGTGACCGTTTGAAAGCGATGTTGTGCGCCAAGTTTTAATGCTGTTTTAAAGTTGACTGCATTCTTAATAGTGAAATCCGGCACCATTTTTTTAACATATTTTACTACCGTATTAATAATGAAGCCTTTTAACGGAGATAACATGTCGCCCATTTTGGTGGTGATGACGTGCTCTATCTTTGTTTCATCAATGACATTCTGTAATACGTGAGCAAAGTTATCAACAATGATAATCGCCTTTGCACCGGAGTCAACCAACTGATGCCTTAATTCGCGTGCGGTGTATAAGGGGTTGGTGTTAACCACCACCAGTCCAGCACGAAGTATGGCGAAAATGGCGACAGGGTTTTGCAGCAGGTTAGGCATCATTACCGCAACCCGGTCACCTTTTTCCAGGCCGAGCTCATTTTTCAGGTAAGCACCTAACTGAGCGGTATAAAGATCAACATCGTGGTAAGAAAGACTTTTACCAAAATTGGTATAGGCGGGTAAATCACCATATTTAGCAACACTGGTATCAAAAATATCTGCTACCGAAGAATATTCGTTAGCGTCAATTTCTTCAACTATTCCTGTTGGATAGCTTTTTAGCCAGGGTTTTTGCATATGGTTTCTCCTTGCTTGATCACATTATAATTCAACAGCATAAGCATAGCGCTATCTGCTCGACATTTCACCTTAATTTTAAATTATTCATCTTTGCATAAGTCTTTGCTTATGTTGTAGTTTTTCATCTTATGCTTCATAAATTATAATTTATAAAACACTTATCCAGGGCTTCATGTCCAGGCATGTTTTTCAGGATTACTCATCTTTCCACCACAGTGACAGCTCGGGAATATACGTAATCATTAACAGCCAGATAAACATAATAAGCAAATACGGCAATGTCGATCTGAACAAAGTAAGGATGGACTTACCAAAACGCTGACTGGCAATAAACAGGTTGATGCCAACAGGTGGCGTTGAATATCCAATTTCGAGGTTGGCGAGAAAAATAATGCCGAGGTGTACCGGGTCGATGCCGTAACGATTTGCCAGCGGCAGAATGAGCGGTACCACAACAATAATAGCTGAAAAAATATCCATTACCGCACCCACCAGAAGCAGGAACAGATTCAGTAGCAACAGAAACTGAAGCGGACTGCTGATATGATTCTCAATAGTCGCAAGCAGTTTCATCGGTAACTGTGCATCAATCATCAGGTTAGTTAGCCCAAGAGCAACCAGTAATATCGCCAACAAGCTACCAAACAGCACGCAGGTTTCAACCAATAAACCATAAAATTGCGTACGTAGGCTAATTTCTTTATAAATGAAGACTTCTACCAGTATGACGTAGGCAGCAGTAACGGCGGCCGCTTCCATAATGGAAACAAAACCACCAAAGATACCGATAACAATGCCTATGGGTAAGAACAAATCCCAGCCACAGCCTTTTAATGTAGTAAGCAATATGCTGAATTCAAATTTGTGTTTTACCACATGGCTTTTGTTGCCATGGTACATGCTATAAAGAGACAGCATAATGATCAATAAAAGGCCAGGCACGACACCGGCAAAAAACATGTCTTCAATACTGACTCCAGCTATGATGCCGTAAACCAGAATGGCCAGACTGGGTGGAAACAGCAAACCTAATGAGCCTGAGGTGGTGAGCAGACCTAATGAAAATTTTTCTTTATAACCTTCGCCTCTTAAAATGGGGTAAAGCAGCCCGCCGAGTGCCAGTATGGTGACACCTGACGCACCGGAAAAGGTGGTAAAAAAAGCGCAGGCACCAATAGTGACAATGGCAAGGCCACCTGGCATCCAGCCGAATGCAGCGCGGTAAAAATCAACCAATCTTTGAGGTGCACCACCAGCAGACATCAATACACCGGCAAAGGTAAACAGGGGAATGGCAATCATATTAGGCGATGATGCCAATCGATTCATTTCGATAACGAGAATATCAGGACTGATTTCTGCACTGTGACTGGCGAGTATACCGCCAGCAGCAATAACGGTAAATAACGGCGCACCGATTAAAGCAATAATAAAAAGCGCTATGGTTGCGGCAATCATCATGCTACTTTAATCATCATTTGTCTTTAGCTGCGCAATTGAGCAGAAAGTGCACACCAAGCAAACCAAAGCCTAATGGATAGATAAAGGTAAATGGCAGCGCCCAGCGTTCATTTGACGGCGCATATTGCCATTCATCCAAAACAAAAATACCCGCGTAGTAACTCATCAGCAGACAGGCAGCGGCAGAAAACAGGGAGAGCGGGCAGCGTAACATCGATATCTGACGTTCACTCAATAATACAGTAAGCGCATCAATTTTTATGTGTCGCATTTTTGAGGTGGCGATGACCGCACCCATGGCACCGCAGATCACCAACAGGTATCGATTGATAATTTCGATTTCAGCGTAACCAAAATTGAAAAAGTTACGTGCAATGATTTGAAACAGGGAAAGGGCGAGCAATAAGAATAGACTGAGCGCGGCGATAAAACTCTCTATTGTTACCAGGGTTTGTTCAATTTTCTCAATCACCAGTAATAAGCGAATACAGAGCTATAACAAAGTTCCACAACACGGAAACAGGCGTTTTTAAACACACGATGTCGA
>CAZALW010000263.1:0-5018 GCA_964485705.1 uncultured Thiotrichaceae bacterium | reverse complement strand
TCTTTTGCGTTCTTCGCGGACTATATTTTTGTTTTTAAAGGTCAGCTAATGACCGAACTCAGTCATTCGCTCTATCAGTAAGTCTGACACGTTTTGTTAGCCCAGGTCTGAGCTAATACACTTGAAAATAATAAAAACAAGCTGTTTTTTATTTGTAGCAATAGAAATACTTTTAAAAACACCATTTATAACATTTTGTATATCCTGTGCTATAAATGTTACATGTTTGGAAGGATTCTACATAGCGACTCTGAAATTGCGGGGTCGATGTAACTAATATAATCAATTTTTAAGAATAGCCAGGGTTTATATATGATGGTGTTTTTCAGCCGATCTGTATTTAGTAGTTTATGTCTTATTATTTTGCTGAGCACCTTTAATGCCCAGGCCAGTGACGATGACTATTTAAAAATGCTGGAAAGTGAAGCCGAAGATGTGAAGCTGGATCAAAGTGGGCAAATTAAAGATAAACAACAAGTCAGTGAAGAAGGTTCAGGAATAACAAAAACAGACTGGAGCTGGGAAGGTGAGATAGAGGGTGATGTGTTACCGCCGGGTTTGGCTCAGGATGAATTTGCCACGCTTCTCAAACAACATTTTTATGGCACTTTTGTTTTTTATCGAAAATTAAACTCAGTTGATCAAAACACTGTTTATTATCATTATACAAAAGCCTCATCTGCTGAGCTTGAACCCATTCGCCAGGATATTTTAAACCATTTGAGGCAATAGCCATTTGAGGTAATAGAAGCACTATGAAAAACACATTAACCAGTATTATTATGGCAACAGCCGTTGCCGCCGTTGTTATGTCATTTAACCTGCAAGCGAAAGAGGTCACTGTAAAAATCACCAAAGATAAAAGTTACAGCACCGTGCATGATGGCAAGGAGCTGATAAAAGTCTCCCGCATCCAGGATACCTCTCACGTCATTGATGGCTCCTTTGCGAAAACCTCACGCCCCTGTCCGCCTTTTTGTATTACGCCTCTTAGTGTCGATGAAGGCGTAACAACCGTTGCCGAACTGGAACTGATTAAATTTATGGAAACCTCAATGTATCGAGGTAAAGGTGTCATTATTGATGCCCGTACTCCAGCCTGGTATAAAAGAGGGACTATTCCAGGTTCAATCAATATCCCTTTTACTACTTTTGAAAAAGATGTAAATGGTATTGAATTGGCGAGGGTTTTTGAACGTTTAGGTGCAGTGGAACGTGATGAGGTGAATTCTGTGCTGCGCATGGTTGAAGGTCTTGGCTTTTTAGGTGGTGATCAAAAAACCGAAAAGTGGGATTTTAGTGATGCCAAAGAGTTATTGCTCTGGTGTAACGGGCCCTGGTGTGGTCAGTCGCCACGCGCTATTCAGGCTTTATTAAAAGCCGGTTATCCGGCTGAAAAACTTTATTATTATCGTGGTGGTATGCAGATGTGGCAGGTCTTAGGTTTTACAACGGTTGTACCAAAAGATGTGAATATTGCTGACAGCGGTAATTCTTCTGAGTCACATTAATCGAACAGGTACAAAAAGTGGTGGCACACGGATGTGCCATTAACGCTCCAAATGATAGACTAACTTGACACATCACCATGCCGTGTTAAATAAAATATGGCCTTTAAAACCCTGCTTATATAAGCAGGGTTTTTTGTTTATAGAAATAGTACTAACCCGAAGGCTGATTACCCGACACTCAGTCGAAGTGTGCGCTTTCATGGCAAGGCATCCAAACGCCGCTGTAGTCATCTACAGCAAGTTTGGATAACGCAGTCCATGAAAGCGCACACTTCGACCTGTCTTTAACTTTCAATCAGTTAGGGGCATCAAGAATGATCCAGCTCGGCGTTGCGGCTCTTGATAAGGGATGACCATTACCTGCGAGCCGCGCCTTGATCTGAATCATTCTTGATACCCTGAGTGTCGGATAATCAGCCTTCGGATTAGTAAGTACTCAGGACTTTGGAGCTTGTGTGATAACTCCATCCTTTGGTTCGTAATGCACCACTTCCATGTGGCGCTACTCCATCCTTTGGTTCGTAATCGGTGCGCCCATTCACTCTGTCCTTCCTGATGATCGATTTCTGGCAAGCGGGTAAGTAGCTTGAAAGCCTGATTTATGTCCGCATATAAGTAATTAAATACAATACAAGCGAATATTCAGAGTTAATCATGAGAACAGACCAATGAGAACAGATAAGCTAACCACACGATTTCAAACCGCGTTATCGGATGCGCAGTCATTAGCCATCGGACGTGACCATCAATTTATTGAAGCAACACATGTGTTACAGGCATTATTGGAGCAGGATGCCAGTACTATTAGTCAGGTACTGGCAAGTACTGGCGTTAGCGTTGTTGCATTGAAAACAAAACTGAATGAAGCGTTGGAAAGGTTGCCTCAGGTACAGGGGCATGACGGTGATGTGCAGTTGTCGAATGAACTTATTCGATTGTTCAATCAGACCGATAAGCTGGCGCAACAACGCAAGGATCAGTTTATATCCAGTGAGCTGTTTTTGCTGGCACTGGTAGAGGCAAAGTCTGCCAGCAGTGAGATTTTAAAATCTGCCGGTGCGGATAAAAACCAGATAGAACAGGCAATTGATAAGGTGCGTGGTGGCGAGTCAGTGGTTGATGCCAATGCCGAAGAAAACCGACAGGCACTGGAAAAATACACCATCGATTTAAGCGAACGGGCAGCACAGGGAAAACTGGACCCGGTGATTGGTCGTGATGAAGAAATCAGGCGCACCATTCAGGTATTACAGCGTCGCACAAAAAATAACCCGGTATTAATTGGTGAGCCGGGTGTGGGTAAAACCGCCATTATTGAAGGTCTGGCGCAGCGCATATTAAACGGTGAAGTGCCTGAAGGATTAAAAAGTAAACGTATCCTGTCACTCGATATGGGCACATTGATTGCTGGTGCAAAATTTCGTGGCGAATTTGAAGAACGATTGAAATCAGTATTAAAAGACTTGTCGCATCAGGAAGGACAGGTGATTTTATTCATTGATGAACTACACACTATGGTTGGTGCCGGTAAAGCCGAAGGCGCAATGGATGCCGGTAATATGTTAAAGCCAGCGTTAGCGCGGGGCGAGCTGCACTGTGTTGGTGCTACCACTTTAGATGAATACCGCCAGTATATTGAAAAAGATGCCGCATTGGAACGACGTTTTCAGAAAGTGCTGGTTGAAGAGCCCAGCGTTGAAGACACGGTTGCCATTTTGCGAGGTTTAAAAGAGCGTTATGAAATTCATCATAAAGTTGACATTACTGACCCTGCGATAGTAGCAGCAGCCACTTTATCGCACCGTTATATCAGTGATCGCCAGTTGCCCGATAAAGCGATTGATCTGATTGATGAAGCAGCCAGCCGTATTCGTATGGAAATTGACTCCAAGCCGGAAGTGATGGATCGCCTCGATCGGCGCATCGTACAGTTAAAAATTGAACGGGAAGCACTGAAAAAAGATAAAGACAAAGCGACCATACAGCGACTGGAAAATCTTGAGCAAGAGTTATTGCAACTGGAAAAAGAGTACAGTGACTTTGAGGAGCAATGGACAGCTGAAAAACTGGTGGTACAGGGTTCATCAAAGTTAAAAGAGGAGCTGGAGGCAGCTAAACTGGAGCTGGAAGTTGCGCATCGTGCCAGTGACCTGGCGCGTATGTCAGAGCTGCAATACGGTTTGATTCCAGAGCTGGAAGCAAAAATCGCTCAGGTCGCGACAGCGGAACTGGCGCGTGACCATAAATCACAGTTATTGCGAAATAAAGTTGGTAGTGATGAAGTGGCGGAAATCGTTGCCCGGTGGACGGGTATCCCTGTCAGTAAAATGCTTGAAGGTGAGCAGGAAAAACTGCTGCGCATGGAAGAAGAACTTAGTAAGCAGGTGGTGGGGCAGCAGGAAGCGGTGACGGCGGTAGCAAATGCCATTCGCCGTTCACGTGCCGGTTTGTCTGATCCCGGTAAACCTAATGGTTCGTTCATGTTTTTTGGTCCAACCGGTGTCGGTAAAACCGAGCTGAGCAAAGCGCTGGCAAACTTTATGTTCGACAGTGATGATGCCATGGTGCGACTGGATATGTCTGAATACATGGAAAAACATTCAGTATCCAGGTTAATCGGTGCGCCACCCGGATATGTTGGTTATGAAGAAGGTGGGCATTTAACTGAAGCGGTAAGACGTAAACCTTATTCCGTTATTCTGCTTGATGAAATTGAAAAAGCACATCCTGATGTGTTTAACATTTTATTGCAGGTATTGGATGACGGTCGCTTAACCGACAGTCAGGGACGAACCGTCGATTTTAGAAACACCGTTATCATTATGACTTCTAATCTGGGTTCGCAACAAATTCAGGAAATGTCAGCCAACAATACGGATGAAATACCGGACTACGAAGGTTTAAAACAGCTAGTGATGGACATTGTGTCACAGCATTTCAGGCCTGAATTTATTAACCGTGTTGATGAAACGGTTGTCTTTCATCCACTGGCAAAAGAGCAGATTCGGGAAATTGCAAAAATACAGTTGCAACATCTGGCAATGCGATTACAGGCCCAGGATTTCAGCATGCAAATTTCAGATGAAGCAATTGATTTATTGGGCGCTGCAGGCTTTGATCCGGTATACGGTGCCAGACCTTTGAAACGCGCGATTCAGCAGTATCTGGAAAATCCGTTAGCGCAAATGATTCTTAAAGGTGAGTATATGCCGGGTGATGTTATTAATATTACGGCAAACGATTCAGAGCTGGAGTTTGTGCCAGTCGAACAGATTCAGCATGCGGGTTAAAAGCTTTAATGTTTTACCGAACGTAACCGCATCAAATTTTTTACCTCTTCTATTTGTTGATCAATATGTTCAGGTTTGTCCAGATAAAAACCCTGCGCATAATTAATACCGGTTTCTTTTAGTTGATTTAAGGTAAATATATTTTCCACATGTTTGGCAATGGTTTCGATATTCATTACTTTGCCAATCTGGTTGATGGCAGCAACCATGGCTTTAT
>CAZALW010000262.1:0-5064 GCA_964485705.1 uncultured Thiotrichaceae bacterium | reverse complement strand
GCCACATCCGTGTGGCACTGCTCCCGCAAAGCCAGCGAATTCAAGGTTCAGTTTATCAATTATCAAACTGTGCTAATATCAAGTCATGAGCACAATCACCTTCGACACCTTAAAATTTGTTGACCGCATGGTTGCATCCGGCATGCCGGAAAAGCAGGCAAAAGCCCTGGCTCAAGCACAGGTTGAAATCAACGAGACCAACCTGCAAGATTTGGTGACCAAAGGTGATTTGAATGAAGTCAAAGCTGAAATGCGTGAAATGGATGCACGCATAAACGGACGCTTCAATCTACTTACCTGGATGCTTGCTCTGGTTATCATTATCACTGTTATACCTGCTTTAAAAGCCTTATTTTTGTAGAGACGTTGCATGCAACGTCTCTACTTGCCACTAACCTGGGTATGCGTTACCACCACGGTGCGTACAAACGAGGATGATTAACCATTAACCATTAACAGCTACCACCTCACATCCTCATAAATTTCATCAAGACATAAACTCGCATGGTAGTTATTACAGTGAATATTAATAACCCCATCTTGTCCTAATTCAAATTTATCCCATTCACCCTGTGCATTTTTTTGATAATATTCTGCCGCTTCGTGCATAGAAGACACCAGTAAATAATATTTAAGGCTGCTTATATTTTTATAGCTAAGCAGTTTTTCACGGCGATCTGTGGCTTCAGTTGAGGGCGATAACACCTCTGCGATAAAACAAGGCGACGTTTTGTACATAGGGTGGTCGTCATTGTTATCACAGCCCAACATAACGTCAGGGTAATAAAAGCAAGTATTGCTGGTATTTTGGACGGCATTATTGCTTTGCATTTTTAACTTCATGTCACTGATAAAAACACCACAATCGCTACCACGAGCCGGTATACGAAGTGCTATTGCGATATTTAAGCTAATGCGATTATGCCTTTCACCAGCGCCTGCCATTGCATAAACATCACCCGCAATATATTCATGGCGAGTATCGGCTAATTTCTCTCCCTGCAAATAGTCTTCAATGCCTAACTTTGTTTTGCTTAATGCTGACATAGTCATCTCCCATGCACTGGTTTATTGCTGTATTTCATTAGTTAGATCATAGCATATTTAACTTGTTACCAATCACGCCATGACAACGGTCCATATCTTATTTAATTCTAGAAAAATCTCACATTTTCATAAAAACACCACAAAAAAACGTAGCTTCTCAATAACCCGTGGCAATAATTAAACTCCGCTGGCTTTGCGGGACTAAAGTCCCGCTTCCAAAAGCACCTTAACTGGAAGTGGGACTTTAGTCCCGCCTTTGTGCCACGGGTTATTGAGAAGCTACAAAAAAACCAGTTAAATATTTAAGAACAAAATAAACCTGTCGATAATACAAGCATGGAAATTTGTGCGCTAAATATTTCTTGCAGAAACAGGCATATCGAAAAATTTTTTACACAAAGTTCCTAGGAGCTTGTCCGAGAATGGAAACCGTAGCGAAAAATCGAGATTTTTAGTCCAGTTTTTCGAACATTTGAGGCGAATAGCACCGCTATTTAACGAAAATGTTCGGAAAAATGGGCAAAAATATCGGTTTTGCAGTAGGTTTTTCCATTCTCGGACAAGTTCCTAGCCTAACCAGCTAATAAGTTGACGGCCTTTCTATATGACAAGCAGTCCTTGTTTTGTTATTGATAACTTATGTTGGTTGGTGATGAGACAGCTTAGTATCTTTTTGCCATTTTTTTTAAATAAATTGAGGATTAAACCATGAAGAAATTGATGAGTATATTTGCCGTTATGTTAAGTGTTGTATTTGCTGGCGTAGCGTTGGCATCATCGCCAGTTGTGCCCGACCACCTTGACGGTGTGACTATTGTCGATACTGCCTTTGTTAAAGCGAATATCGGCAAGATGCCGATTTACGACACTCGCAAAAAAGCAGAATATGTCGATGCGCATGTACCTGGTGCTATCCATGCGGAATATAAAGAGAAATATTCAAGAAGTCCGAAAGGGGATATTACAACCGACAAGTTCAAAGGCTTGAAAAAGATTACCACAAACAAGGCAGAAGC
Source organism: uncultured Thiotrichaceae bacterium (assembly GCA_964485705.1). Classification (GTDB taxonomy): domain Bacteria; phylum Pseudomonadota; class Gammaproteobacteria; order SZUA-229; family SZUA-229. The sequence continues at coordinate 3,001 of CAZALW010000262.1, read as the reverse complement.
GATTATTGTTTACTGTAATAGCCCACGTTGCTGGCGCTCTTACAAGGCTGCTGTTGCTCTGCGTGATATGGGCTATACCAATGTGAACTGGTATCGTGAAGGTTTTCCTATGTGGAAGAAGTCAGGTATGTAGACTGATAAAAACACTACTCCTCATTCCCACGCAGGAGCGTCACTGCCATTGACTTAAGAACTAAATTTTGGCTATTGGGTGTAGTGTAGGGTGGATAAGCATAGCGCATCCACCAGAATATCAACCAAAGGTGGATGCGTTTCACTTATCCACCCTACCAACTACATTCCAAATAGTCTTAAGTCAATGGCAGTGACGCAGAGCGTGGGAACGAGATGTTGCTCCTTTGTGGGAATGGGAGCATCAATAAGCAAGAAAAAAATAAAACTAAATAAGAAAAGTTTTTTATAACCGGTATCTATTTAGATTGACAGCAAAGAATATTTATAGACTGTCTGGAGAATGAATGATGAAAATAAAATTGTCTGTGAAAATTATCGCACCACTGGCGGTACTGGTTTTGTTAACACTATCATTGTTAGCCGGTAGCACATGGTTATCTAACCAGCAGATGGCATCAGTAGAGGCTATCTACAAGGAGAAGATGATACCGCTTAATAAACTACGCCAGATACAACTGCTGTTTAGAGAAATTGAGTATCGCATGGCAGCGTTGATGGCTGACCTTATCGCTGTTGTTGGTGCCCAGGAGCATCTCAAAGTTTCTGTAGTAGAAATAGAAACCTTGTGGAATGATGCCAGTCGGACATTTTCAGCAGACGAGTTTACCCAGGAAATTAGCATGTTCTCTGAAGGTTTTAAGGAGTTTAATCAATTTGTACCTGCATTACTGGCAGCCTATGATTCGGCAGACCCGGATCTGATAGAAGAAAGTATTGACGAATGGTATGACTATAAACTGAAAGTGATGAATTCTGTTGACACCATAGCAAATGGTAAGGCGGAATCGGTCTTGGCGTTTTATCAGGCTGAAAAACAACGTATCACTAAGTTGACAAGCATAGCGATAGCAGTTTCTATTATTCTGATTTTATTAGTCTCAGTGATCGGTTTATACATTGTCCGCAAGATTATTAAAAATGTATCGGGGATTTCACAGCTACTTGCTGATGTTGAAACCAGCGGTGATTTAAGCAAACGCTGTGAAGACACCAATACCACTGATGAGCTTGCTGACATGGCAAGCGCTTTAAATTCGTTGATGACCCGGCTTGAACAGGCAACAAAGGAAGAAAAATGTAAAGCCATTGAGACCAACCGGATCAAGGTTGCACTGGATAATGCCGACGTTAATATCATGATGGCTGATACGGATAATAATATTATCTATCTTAATAAAGCGGTGTTGAATATGTTTGTTCAAACCGAAGAAAAACTTAAAACCATGCTGCCAGAGCTGGATAGCAATCATCTTATTGGGCAGAGTCTTGAGATGTTTTATCAGCAGCGTGATCTGTTGGCAAATCTTAAAGACACCCATCGCAGCAGTATTGAAATTAATGAGCTGACACTGATTATTATTGCTACCCCGGTGTTTGACGACGCAGGCGAACGTTTGGGTACAGTAGTCGAATGGCAAAACCGCAGCGCCGAAATACAGGTAGAAAAAGAGGTGGCAACTATCGTTGAAGCCGCTGCCAATGGTGACTTTAGCCAGAACATCGTTGAGACGGGCAAGCAGGGCTTTCACCTGAAACTGGCACAGGGCATTAACCAGGTATTATCAACCACCGATACCAGTATAAAAGATGTAGTCAGAGTATTACGTGGGCTGGCAACCGGTGACCTCAGACAAAAGGTAGAAAAAAACTACAACGGTGTATTTGCGTTATTAAAAGATGATGTCAACAGCACGGTAGACAGGCTGTCAGAAACCGTTGGCAAGGTTTACCGGGCTGTTGATGCCAGTTCAAACACGTCAATTGAAGTCGATGGCACTGCACGTCAACTGGGTGAGGGCTCGTCAGAACAGGCTGCCTCACTTGAGGAAATATCCTCAGCCATGGAACAGATGTCGGCAAACATCAGACAAAGTTCTGATAATGCCAGTCAGACCGAACAAATTGCCCATAAAGCTGCACAGGATGCCGAAGAAAGCGGCAAGGTGGTGATACAGTCTGTGGGAGCAATGAAATCCATCGCCGATAAAATTTCCATCATCGAAGAAATTTCCCGGCAAACTAATCTGCTGGCATTAAATGCCGCCATCGAAGCCGCTCGTGCGGGCGAACACGGCAAAGGTTTTGCTGTAGTGGCAGCCGAAGTACGCAAATTGGCAGAACGCTCACAAACCGCTGCCGGCGAAATAGGCGAGCTATCGGCTAATACCGTATCGCTGGCAGAACAGGCTGGTAAAAAGTTATCACTATTAGTACCCGATATACAAAAAACCGCCGAACTGGTACAGGAAATAAGTGTTGCTTCCAAAGAGCAGGATACCGGTTCCGATGAAATTAACCGGGGTTTGCAACAACTTGATACCGTGGTGCAACAATCCGCCGCATCGTCAGAACAACTTGCAAGTTCAGCACAGGAACTGTCTGCCCTGGTGGAGCAACAGCGTGAAGCAATTAGTTTTTTCAAGCTGGATGAGAGTGGTATGAATAGCAGCAATTCAGACCACAACCCAGAGCAGCAGAACACGGCACAGGAATATAGTTCACCAGGCGCATCTTTGCATAGCATAACCGCAGAAACTAAACATCGACCAGCTAAAAATAGTACTCCAAAGCATAACAATAATGGCGGTGGTTTTGAGCTTGATATGGGCGCTGATAGCGATCAGTTTGTGAAGTACTAAAAAGCAATTGGCTCTTTTGAAAAACGAATGGTCAATTATGAATACTCCACCGGCTAAAGCAGGTGGAGTATTCATAAAACAACCCGGAAAAACAGGACGCATCTGAATGAACACTAAAACTGATTTATTTTTTAATGAACTACAAACAGCAATAGAAGATGACAGTC
>CAZALW010000261.1:0-5102 GCA_964485705.1 uncultured Thiotrichaceae bacterium | reverse complement strand
AAAGGCTATTTAAGTTGTTATGATGGTCAATATAATCCTGTCTGTGGAAATATGTCCTTTGAGGTATTTAAGTTTTTAGACCCTGAAGGAATCTCAATTACTCTAACTGCATCTGATTCTAATCGACTGGGTATCGTCCAGAATAATGTTGCCAGGCGCATCACACCAAGAGAATGCGCAAGGCTTCAAGGCTATCCAGATACTTATAAGCTTTTAGAGAACGATAGTGCTGTTTACAAACAAATGGGAAATGGTGTATCAGTTCCAGTTGTTAAAGCTGTCTTACAAGATTTCATTGAACAGAATGTGAAAAAACAGCTAACAAAAGCATCCAGCGGACAGCCAAAAGCTGCGCCGCTTGCGCCTCGCTATGTAGCTTTTGTCTGATGCTAGTCGATGGTACACATAAGCCAATGGCATTAAATTGACAGTTAAATAGTACCGCTATTTTTTCGACTACTGCGCAAAGCTAAAATGTAAAAACACCACTAATCGAAATCATTTCAAGATCCGTATCCAAATCATATACTTCATATTCTGCACGTACTGCAAAAGAACCAATTGCAAATCTTGCACCGACTCCATAAGCAGGATCTGTTGCTGATTCAGAACCAGCGCTGGTGTCCAGATCCCAGTTAATCATACCTGCCTTGGCAAATACGCCAAATGGACCAAAGCTTGCGCCTACCAGACCAAAGGCATTTATACCGCTTACATCAACACTACCACTGCCAGTAACAGGGCTACCGAAATCAACATAAGACGCTTCAACTGCAAAATCAACCAGGGGAATAAAACCAATATTGTATCCAGCAAAGACTTTGTAACCGGTATCGCTTCCGTCTGAACCACCCTCATCTAACGTAGCATTACCAGTACCTGCACCAATATAAAAGCCGCTATCGGCACCAGCAATAGCGGTAACTGGCAGCGCCAGCAAACAACCGGCTAAACAAACGAATAATATTTTAGCTTTTTTAAAACTCATGATGATTCCTCATAGTGTTAAATTAAACTTGGGCTGTTGCAACTATACTAACTTCTTTACCGGCCTGCTGCGTGGCCAGGCGTGATAGCATTTTATATAGTTCTTCTTTGTCACCGCTATCACATAACCACTGCTGGTTATTTTCATCATAATCAAAATGAAAACCACCAGATTTGGCCGCCATCCACAACTGATTCATGGCACCTTGTTTGCTGAATATGATTTTACTGCCATCTTCAAACTCCAGCGTTAGCACGCCACCGATTTCATCGTAATCAATATCGGCTCCACTATTATCAATCGCATCCTGAAGGTCTTCGATGGTTTGTTCGGCGTTTTCCTGAAATTCTGATTCGTTCATAGACTTATAACCTTTAAATAAGATTGTGACACAGAGAACACAAAGAACTCAGAGTTTCTCGTTCCCACGCTCCCACGCTCTGCGTGGGAATGCATATCTGGGCTAACAGTAAGTTCCGTATGCGTTACCACGCAGAGCGTGGGAACGAGGTCAATTTATTAAATAATTTTTTAAATATTGATATTTATTTGCGTTCATTTGCGGAAAAATCATCTTTTCTTACTATGTCATTTTCTTGCGAATAAGCTCATTCACCTGCGCGGGATTGGCTTTGCCTTTGGACATTTTCATTACCTGACCAACAAAAAAGCCCATCATTTTATCTTTTCCGCCTTTAAGCTCTCCAAACTGCGAGGGGTTATTAGCAATCACCTCATCAACAAAGGCCTCAATCGCACCGCTATCAGTAATCTGCTTTAAACCTTTGTTTTTTATGATCTTATCGGCACTGCCTTCGCCGTTCCACATGGCATCAAGCACATCTTTGGCTATTTTTCCAGAAAGGGTGTTGTCTTTAATGCGTTTCAATAACAATGAAAAGGCTGTCGCGTCCACCGGGGCTTGATCAATTGGTATTTCTTCACGATTAAGGCGTGCTGATAATTCACCGGTAATCCAGTTAGCAGATAATTTTGCATCGCCAGTTTGTTCTGCCACGCTATCAAAGTAATTTGCTAAAGCCAGTGACGCGGTGATGACACCCGCATCATAAGCTGACAAAGCCAGTTCATCGATGTAGCGTTGCTGTTTCTGTTCAGGCAGTTCGGGTAATTCGCTGCGCACTTGCTGACGGTATTTTTCTGTAATCATCACTGGCAGCAAATCCGGATCCGGGAAGTAGCGGTAATCATTGGCTTCTTCTTTGCTGCGCATGGAGCGGGTTTCATTTTTCACTGAATCATAAAGCCGGGTTTCCTGTACCACTTTGCCGCCATCTTCAATTAAATCAATCTGGCGTTCAACTTCGATGTTGATGGCACGTTCGACAAAACGGAAGGAGTTGATATTTTTCAGTTCGGCGCGGGTGCCATATTCCTGCTGGCCTTTTGGACGCACCGAGACATTGGCATCGCAGCGAAAAGAACCTTCCTGCATATTACCGTCGCAGATACCTATGTACTGCACCAGAGTATGAATCTTTTTCATATAGGCAACGGCTTCCTTTGCGCTGCGCATATCGGGTTCTGAAACAATTTCCAGCAGTGGTGTACCAGCACGGTTTAAATCAATACCGGTCATACCTGCATAGTCTTCATGCAATGATTTTCCGGCATCTTCTTCAAGGTGGGCACGGGTGATGCCGATGGTTTTTGTTTCGCCATTTTCCAGTTCAATATCAATTAAACCCAGGCCAACAATCGGCAGGTCAAATTGTGAAATTTGGTAACCTTTTGGCAAATCCGGGTAAAAATAATTTTTCCGTGAAAACACAGAACGATCAGCCACTTCAGCACCAATCGCCATACCGAACTTAACTGCCATGTGTACCGCTTCTTTATTTAATACGGGCAGCACGCCCGGCAGGGCGATATCCACCACGCTGGTCTGGGTATTGGGCTCTGCGCCGTAGGCGGTGCTGGCAGCGGAGAATATTTTTGATTTAGTGGCTAGTTGAGCATGTATTTCCAGCCCGATGACCACTTCCCATGCGCCAACTTCACCCACTCCGGATTCAGCGCTCGCAGTTCGATTATTCATGCCTTGAACTCCTCTGGTATTTGTTGATGCCAGTCGGTTTGTTGCTGATACTGGTGTGCCACGTTGAGCAGTTTGGCTTCGTCAAAATAATTACCCATAATCTGCAACCCTATTGGCATATTTTTACCAGAACTGGTCTCACTAAAGCCTACCGGAATTGACATCGCCGGAATGCCGGCAAGATTGACCGCTATGGTGAAAATATCAGACAGATACATGGATATCGGGTCATCGCTTTTTTCACCGATGTTAAACGCCGTAGCCGGTGTTGTCGGCGCCATAATGACATCGACTTTTTCATAGGCCTTTTTAAAATCATCACTGATTAAATGCCGCAGCTTTTGTGCTTTTAAATAATAAGCATCGTAATAACCCGATGATAACGCATACGTACCCACCATAATCCGACGCTGGACTTCCATGCCGAAAGCTTCACCACGAGAACGGGTGTATAAATCATTCAGGTCTTTCGGGTTTTCACAGCGATAACCATAACGCACGCCATCAAAACGTGACAGATTAGCCGAACATTCTGCCGGCGCAACCACATAGTAAACAGGTACAGATAAGGAGCTGTTAGGCAGTTCAATTTCAATTAACTCAGCACCCATGGCTTTGTATTGATCCAGCGCGGCATAAATTGCCTCTTTGATGGCTGCTTCAACAGCCGCGTCCATGCCGCCTTCCTTAGTATTAAAGTACTCTTTCGGTAAGCCAATGCGCAAACCATCTAATGGTTTATTGAGGTCAGCACTATAATCAGGCACCGCTTTCTCGATGCTGGTGGAATCCTTTTCATCAAAACCGGCCATCGCGTTCAATAATAATGCACAGTCACTGGCACTTTGCCCCATCGGGCCCGCCTGATCGAGACTGGAGGCAAAAGCAATCATGCCAAATCGAGAAACACGACCGTATGTAGGTTTTAAACCGGTAATACCGCAAAAAGCGGCTGGCTGGCGAATCGAACCGCCAGTGTCTGTGCCGGTGGCTGCCGGTGTCAGACGTGCGCCAACGGCTGCCGCCGAACCGCCAGAAGAACCACCAGGCACGGCTTGTAAATTCCACGGATTTTTTACTGCACCGTAATAACTGGTCTCGTTGGAGGAGCCCATGGCAAATTCATCCATATTGGTTTTACCCAACATCACCAGACCAGCATCGCGCATATTTTTTACTACAGTGGCATCATAAGGTGAAATAAAATTATCCAGCATTTTTGAGCCACAACTGGTTTTTACGCCATTTGTGCAAAAAATATCCTTATGCGCAATCGGCACGCCAGTCAAAACAGGTGCGTTACCGGCTTTTAGTTTTTCATCTGATTCGGCAGCCTGCGCTAGCGCCTGCTCCTCACAAAGAGTAATAAAGCTGTTAAGTTTATTGTCGCTGGTTTTGATACGATCAAGAAAATATCGGGTTAATTCAACGCTACTAACTTCACCCGCCTGCAACATCGCTGATAGCTCAGTAACGGTTTTCATATGGTAATGACTGTTCATGTGTTTTCCTGATACTCAGCGAGTACTCTAAAATTGTGTGTAACTGCTCAGATTGTCCCTGAAAATCGTCAGATCAAGGCGAAAAATGTAAGCTTACACATGTAAGTGCCCATTTTTTAACGCAGAGCTGGCGGTTTTCAGGGGCTAGCTGAGTAGTTACCGATTACTCTATTACTTTCGGCACAAGATAAAGGCCATCTTCTGTTTCTGGCGCAAGCTTAAGAAAATCATCCCGGCGATTAAAGTCTGACACCACGTCTTCTCGTAAGCGTTGCACGGCATCAAAAGGATGCGACATCGGGGTCACATCAGTGGTATCAACCGTATCCATCTGCGCCACCAGGTCAAGAATATTTGATAAGTTGGTGGCGTAAGACTGAAGATCCGATTCATCTACACTCAGACAAGCCAGTTTGGCTATTTTTTTAACTTCATCAATCTCGATTGACATGGGAAACTCCGGCATTATTAATCAACTATTTTTAATCAACTTAGGGACACCTCTATTAATTCGTGAATATGAATCTTGAGTCCAAAATATGCCATATTTTCG
>CAZALW010000260.1:0-5104 GCA_964485705.1 uncultured Thiotrichaceae bacterium | reverse complement strand
ACAAGAGACTTCGCCGCCCGCTTCAAAAACACAGACATTGCTGACAAGCTCACTTTTGGCGTGACTCAGCAACTCTGCAAATATCTGCTCAATGTCGTCTGCAACACAGTCTTGCAATCGTTTATTAATAGTCCGCGAACGTTCTCGACTGGCATCTGCTGCCAGCATGCCCAGTGCCGATAACACCCCGGCATAAACCGGCACCAGTGCTTTCGTCATTTCCAGCTCTTCTGCCAGTGCGCAAACATGCAGGCCACCAGCACCACCAAATGAAACCAGAGTAAAATCTTTCGGGTCTTCACCACGTTCAACAGACATGACACGCAAGGCACGAACCATGTGGTCATTGACCACATCAATGATGCCTTCTGCGGCTTTTTCTACACTCACCACCACATCTGCAGACGACAGAGTGTCTGCAATGGTTTTTACAGCATTGATAGCAGCCTGTTTATCAAGCCGCAACTTGCCACCGAGAAATGACTGCGGCAATAATCGACCCAATACCACATTAGCATCGGTCACTGTCGGTTTTTTACCGCCCTTACCATAACAGGCAGGCCCCGGATCAGCACCGGCAGATTCAGGACCAACCAGTAACAAACCACCGGCATCGACCTGGGCAATAGAGCCGCCACCTGCGCCAATGGTGTGCATGTCTACCATGGGAACAGCCACTGGATATCCGCCAATTTTTGCACCCGCAGTAAAACCGATTGCTTTATCAATAATGGACACATCGGTAGAAGTGCCGCCCATATCAAATGACAGCAACTGATTAACACCCGATGCGCCAGCAACCATTTGCGCACCTTTGAGGCCACCGGCAGGGCCGGACAATAAAAGGTTAACCGGATAACACCTTGCTTGCTTCGCACTGATCGTACCGCCTGAACTTTGCATGATAGACAGTGCACAGCCTTCAAGTTTGGTTTCAAGCTTTTGTAGATAACCTTGCATTAAGGGTCCGACCTTGGCATTTAGTGCTGTCGTCATGCCTCGTTCATATTCTTTATATTCTGGCAACACATCCGACGAACGACTGATGAATACTGACTCTGTAGCAGGATGATTAATAATAGCCCGCTCAATTTTTCGCTCCTCACTGTCATCAAAAAAGGAATACAGCAGATTAATGGCGACTGCCTGTGGCTTTAATGCTTGCAGTTGTTGTGTTAATACCGATAAGTCCTGCTGGCTAAGTCGCTGCAGATGTTCACCCTGTGCACTTAGGCGTGACTTCACTTCGATACATAATTCAGCTGGAATCAGTGGCGGTTTTTTTATCGGTGTCAGGTTATATAATTGTTCGCGCGCCTGTCGGCCAATACCAAGCACATCTGCCAACCCTTTGTTAGTGACATAGGCAGTGCGCACACCTTTGCCTTCAAGTATCGCATTGGTGGCAACCGTTGAACCGTGCACTAAAACCAGATTATTCGTCTCTACACCTAAATCCGCCAACCCCTGCAAGATAGCTTTTTCGGGTGACTTTGGCGTGGAAAGCACTTTATGAGTGCTAACTGATTTTAACTGGTCATCAAAAAGAATAAAGTCAGTGAAAGTGCCACCAGTATCAATGCCGAGAAATTTAGCCATGCGGTATTGTACATTCCGTGAACGGGAATATAAGTTTTACTTGCAAGCTACAACAATTCAGTAATAATAACGCCCCATGTCTTCACTTATTTCTGTCAACAAGCTAACTCGGCGCTACGGTGATGTCGTAGCGGTAAACAACATCAGTTTTGAACTGGCTGCGGGTGAAATTCTGGGCTTTCTTGGCCCTAACGGTGCAGGCAAGTCGACCACCATGCAAATGTTAACGGGCAACCTGGCACCGACACTGGGCGAAATCAGTATTAATGGTGTCGATCTATTAGACAACCCGAAAGCGGCCAAAACATCACTGGGTTATTTACCGGAGACACCGCCTTTATATAAGGAGATGACGGTAACAGAATATCTTGTTTTTTGTGCACGGCTACACCTTATTAGCAAATCACAACTCAAAACGGTTTGTGACTGTGCGATTGAACGTTGCGGCCTGGGTACTGTACAACAACGTTTAATCCGGAATTTGTCAAAAGGCTATCAACAGCGCGTAGGCATCGCGCAAGCAATTTTGCATTCACCCGCTGTGATTATTCTTGACGAACCAACGGTGGGACTGGATCCGATTCAGATTCTTGACATAAGACAGTTGATAAAGACCCTGGGTGAAACACATGGCATTATTTTATGCACCCATATCCTGCCCGAGGTTCAGGCAGTGTGTAACCGTGTACAAATCATCAATCAGGGCACACTGGTTTACAGCGCCAGCATGGCTGACATGTTGCATCAGCAAACACCAAAGTATGAAATTTCGCTGTCATCAACTATCGACAAAGATAAAATAAGAAGCCATGAAGTTTTTAAAACCATTAGCTTCGTTGATGACAACAGTTTTATAGTCGAATCCGATTTACCCGCAGACAAGCTTAGCCAGCACATCGTCAATCAACACTGGGGCTTAACGCAATTCAACCGGCAGCAAATTTCACTGGAACAAATATTTATCGATTTAACCACCGGTGATAATAATATAGTGAACACAACACCTCCCAATCACACTAAAAACAGCACCGCATCATGATACTAACCATTGCAAAACGCGACTACGTCAGTATGTTTTTATCACCACTGGCATGGGTCATACTGGCTGTCATTCAAGTCATTCTGGCATGGTCTTTTTTTACTTCCATTGACGTTTTTTTTAGCATTCAAGCAGAACTGACAACCATAAAAAATGCACCGGGTGTGACTGATTTAGTGGTCTCACCGCTGTTTGAATTTGCTGGCATCCTGTTATTAATGATAATGCCGTTATTAACCATGCGACTTATTAGCGAAGAAAGGCACAGCAAAACTCTGGTGTTGTTATTCAGCGCACCAGTCAGCATAACTGAGATCATACTTGGTAAATATTTGGGTTTATTGTTTTTTATTGGCACAATTCTATTTCTAATTATCCTCATGCCGCTATCACTCTCGATGGGAACCGAACTGGATTTCGCTAAAATATTTTCCGGTGTTTTCGGTTTGTTTTTAATGCTGGCAGCTTTTAGTGCTGCCGGTCTCTACCTGTCTTCGTTAACCGATAACCCGATCATCGCAGCCATCAGCACCTTTGGTTTATTAATCCTGTTATGGATGGTTAATACCAACAGTGCAACAACGACTAATACAGAAGCAGGCAGCAATGTTTTAAGTTATATGTCAATGCACACTCACTTCACCGCCATGTTACGCGGCATGATGAACAGCGCTGATATCGCTTATTTTTTACTGTTTATTTTCAGCTTTATTATTCTGTCTATAAAACAACTTGAAAACCAGAGGCTACAATCTTAGATTGCAATCGTGACTAATATAAAAATAAAAAGAATTCACCGCAGAGACGCAGAGGTGCAAAAAAAATATTTTTTGTTTTGTGCTACGCCGAAGGCGCTACGCAAAAGAACAAACCTCTGCGCCTCTGCGCCTCTGCGGTTAAAAATATTTTAGAAAAACATGAAGCTAACCAACCAATCACGTTTACAACTCACCATTCAGAAATTCGTTTTTCTGTTGCTGTTTATTAGCAGCATCGGCATGTTGGCATGGATTAGCAATCACTATAACTTTCAACTCGATCTGACCGCAAACCAGCGCCATTCATTGTCAAACAATAGTATCGAGTTATTAAACAACCTTAATAAAAGCGTAACGATTCATGCCTACACCAACGATGAAGTAACAAAAAAAGCCATTAGTGAAATCATCAGCCGTTATCAAAAAGTAAAAAAAGACTTTTATGTAAAATTACTTAACCCCGATATTGACATTAAACAGGCACAGCAAGATGGCATTGTCATGAACAAACCTTTTGCTTTTGTTATTTACTATAACAACCGCATGGAACACATCACTTCATTAAGTGAACATGCCATTAGCAATGCTTTGTTAAGGCTTAACCGTCGCGATAACCAGCAGCTTGTTTTTTTAACGGGTCATGGTGAACGCGATTTATATGAAAATAACAACAGGGCTTATTCTGAACTATACCAACAACTGAAACAGATGGGTTTCAACTTGCAGAGTATTAATTTATTGCAAAAACCGTTACCTGAGAATACAAAAATACTGGTCATTGCTGCCCCTGCCTACGCCTACCTGAGCGGTGCAATCGATCAAATTGAAAGCTATATTGCCAATGGCGGCAACCTGTTGTGGCTGGTTGACCCGGGCAATACACACGGACTGGATAGTTTAGCCACTTCATTGGGGCTACAACTACTGGACGGGGTCATTGTAGACAATAATACAACGCTCAGGCGCACACTAAACGTACAACACGCAGCCATTATTCCGGTCAGCGATTATTTTCCACACCTTATTACCAATACCATGCGCTTCCACACCTTGTTCCCTTTTGCGCGGGGTATTAGCCCACTGCAAAATGCAGGTATAAATAATAACTGGCAGATAGAAGTGCTGTTTAATTCATTCAAAAAAAGCTGGAGTGAAGCCAGCAAGCTAACAGAAGAAGTGACGTTTGATCCCAGCACCGGTGATATTGCCGGGCCACTGACTATTGCCGTTGCCTTGCATCGCCCGATTGACCACGCTACCAATAAATTACCTACACAGACTAAAAACCAGCGCATCGTTATTGTTGGCGACAGTGACTTTCTATCAAACACTCACCTTGGCGCAGGCGCTAACCTTAATATGGGGCTGAATATTTTTAACTGGCTAATTGGTGATGATGACTTAATCTCTGTCGAAGTAAAACCCTCAGCCGACACCAAACTGATATTAAATGACACCGAGTTAATGATTATCGCTTTTGGTTTCTTTTTAATTATACCGTTGCTGTTATTAACAACGGGTTTCATCATCTGGTATAAACGTAAAAATAGCTAATATTAATGACTGTATAAGTATGGATTTTATTTGACAGTCAATGTCAGATAAGGAATGACTGATTACGACACTTAGCAGACGTTGGAAAAGCTGAAAAACATTAGTCCGCGAAGAACGCAAAAGACGCGAAAAAAGCGCAAAGAAAATATTTTTT
>CAZALW010000259.1:0-5147 GCA_964485705.1 uncultured Thiotrichaceae bacterium | reverse complement strand
TGATACAACGCTGGTGCGTTTGCTACTACGTTACCACGCAGTGCGTGGGAACGAGTTCCATTAACCATTATCAAGCATTTGCCGTAAGCGTTGTGCCAGTTCATTCTGGCTATAAGGTTTGCTCTCGTTCCCACGCACTGCGTGGGAACGAGTTCATAATTAACCATTATCCAGTATCTGACGTAAGCATTGTGCCAACTCAATCGGGTTATAAGGTTTTGTCAATAAATTAGTACTAAACCGAGACTGCCCGTTATTTGAAAGTACTTTTTCAGTATAACCGGATGTCAGTAATATTTTAAGATCGGGGTATTGTTTGTGCGCCTGTTCGGCGAGTTCAAAGCCATTGATGCCGGGCATGACGACATCGCTAAATAATAAATCTATGGCTGGTTTGTCAGCAGTTTGTTCATCGCTTAATGTTTGCAGTGCCTGTTCGCCGTTATTTGCGGTCAGCACCCGATAGCCCAGTGATAGCAGTGTCTCCTGTGCCAGTTCTAGCAGTGCCGGTTCGTCATCAACCACCAGTATGGTTTCATCACCCTGCGCCCGCTTTTTGCTTTGCGCAACATTTTCATTTTCTACTTCCCCTTCTTTTATTGATGTAGAGTGATACCGAGGCAGATATATTCGGAAGGCGGTGCCGATAGCCTTTTCCGAGTAGACTTTTATAGCGCCATGGGAGCGTTGCACAAAACCAAACACCATTGCCAGTCCAAGTCCGGTGCCTTTGCTCTGTTCCTTGGTGGTATAGAAAGGCTCGAAAATGCGCTCCTGCTGATTAGCTGTCATGCCTTCGCCGTTATCGCTCACCACCAGCTCAATGTACTCACCCGGCGCTAATTCAGGACTGTATGAAAAAATTTCTTTACCGGACTTTATATTTCTGCTCTCAATGATTATCTTGCCACTGCCTTTCATTGCGTCTCGTGCATTTAACAGTAAGTTAAGCAGGCTGTCCCCAAAATCACCGGGGTCGATTTCTGTCGTCCATAAATCTTCCGCCAGTATGTATTCCAGTTCTATCTGCGGTGTTAGTGAATGTGCAAATAAATGCTGCATGTCGTTTATCTGCTGATTGATATCAACTTCTTTTACACTGGTTGCTTCACTGCGCGAAAAATTGAGTAATTGCCTGGTCAGATCAATGGCACGTTGAGTAGAATATTGAATGGTATCAATGCGTTTGAGCACTTTTTCGTCCAACTCTTGCTGCCCGGCATTCAGTTGTCGTGCCAGCAGGCTCATATTGCCGGAAATAATGCCGAGAATATTGTTAAAGTCATGCGCAATGCCACCGGTGAGCTGACCAATTGCATCCATTTTTTGTGTGCGTCGCAGTTGTTTTTCAGCCTTGATGCGCTCACTGATATCATGCGTGATTAAGTACAGGTAGACTTTTTCACCAATTTTTACCGTGCTGAAATAGGCTTCTACATCGCGAATATCACCTGAGGCCAGTCGGTGGCGACACTCAAAACGCATGCTTTTGTTATTATGGATGGCTAGCATTCTATGCTTGATTTCTTTTTTAGATATTGCAATGATGCTCAAAAAAGACATTGAAGTTAAGGTGGTGATGTCGTAACCATAAAATTTTACTGCGGCTTCGTTTGCTTCAACAATACGGTCATCCTCTGTGTCAATAATTAACTTGACCGCCTGGCTGCTTTCAAATATCTGATGATAGCGTTGCTCAGAGCCAATCAGTTCCTGTTCGGTATATTTGCGCCGGGTGATATTAGAGTGAGTGCCGATAAAGCGTAACGGTTTGCCATTATCATCACGTTTTACAACCTTTCCCCGGCCTCTGATCCACATATAACTATTGTCTTTTCTTTTAAATTTGAACTCGACATCAAATGTATCGGATTCACCCGCCAGATAGTGTTGAATAGCATTAAGTAGTGATGTTATATGGTCAGGATGCACTCGTTGCTGAAATTGCTCAAACTCACCGGCAAACTCAAATGGCTGATAACCTGCCATGGTGTAATAACGTTCATCAAAATAAATGCTGCCATCATCAAGATGCCAGTCCCAGATGCCATCATTGGCTACCGACATCGCCATATCAAGACGTTGCTCACTGATTTTCAGCGCTGCATCAAGATTTTTTTGGCGAGTGATATCTATCTGCATGGCGATATACTTCTCCGGCTCATCGTGTTCATTCATAAATGGCACGATGGTGGTATCGACCCAGTAGAGATAGCCATTTTTAGCCCGATTACAGATATCGCCTCGCCACGTCTGTCCGGATGCTATGGTGCGACGTAACTGCTGGAAAAACTTTTTGTTATGTGTGCCTGAGTTTATTATTTGATGGCTCTGTCCCAGCAACTCGTTTTGGCTGTAACCACTAAGGTAGGTAAATTTTTGATTGGCGTAAGTGATAATGCCCTGAGCATCGGTAATGGTAACAATGGCATGTTCATTTAATGCTTGCTGCTGGTTAATCAGCTCCTGGTTTGTTGGTAGCATTTGTTTTCTCATGTAGCTCAATTGTTAGCGGGTCGATCATTATGTCTTTATAATAGTAGACATATATGTCTTTATTGATAAATATACAAAAATAGATGCATTTACTTGTTTTGTTGTTCTCGTTCCCACGCTCCTGCGTGGTAACGCATATCACTCTCAGCTACACAACCTACAAACATTTAACCGCCAAACCAGTCGAAACATGCAGTATGCATTCCCACGTAGTGCGTCACTGCCATTGACTTAAGATTTTTGCTCTTAGCTCCTCCCTTTTTTAAAGGGAGGCTGGGAGGGTTTACGTTTTTAAAAGCAACCCCCTCAATCCCCCTTTTAAAAAGGGGGAGGCTTAAGTCAATGGCAGTGACGCAGTGCGTGGGAACGAGAAAAGTGTGCAGTTATCATACAAACGAGAAAGGCAATGCCCGTTGCGATTGTTATTAGATTCTTATTAAACGATAAAAATTTATTGTTGTGTCCAGGCAACAGTGTCTTTCACAGTAGTGAGCAATCTAAATATTGTTAATATACACACAATATTATTTCGTCTATATCCTGTTATGTGTCTTGTATAGTCCTCTATATGTCCATATATAGTTCATGAGAATCTATTTTGTCTGATGTTTCATTATTTTCTGTTGTAAAATAGACATAATTGTCTTATGTGGTTGTGGGTACTGTTGTTTGTGTGTGGGAGGTGTTGATAGATGAGAAAGGAAAAAACAAACAATCGTATTTTGTGGGGCAGTATTCTGTTTATGCTAACCCTGTTTATTACTGTGTCTTTTATACTGGAGGCGCCACAGAATATACAAAAAAGCATCAAGGCTCAGGCAGCCCTCAAGGAACTTGATGGCATATGCCGCTCTGTGCTAAATATCAAGGCAGTCACATCACAATTTCAAATTGATGACAATGCAAACAACGCAAAAAGCAAACTTAAAAATTTAGGCGAAACAGCAGGATCCCGTATTAGTCATTATAAAAATACAGCAAGCTATAACCAGACATTGCATAAACATGTTGTGGATTTTGCAACAGTCTGGCAAAAGTGGTTTGATGCTGAATATGAAACCTTAGAACCTTATTTTAAAACCCATGGCACACAGCCCCTGCATTTGATAGAAGTTCAAAATGAGAATAATATTTTGTTTCTCAGCGCAATGGCATCATTACTCGATGCCAGGTCAGTGCTTCATGATGATATAGCAAAAGCTCAAACAGCTTACAAAATTTTGCAATGGGCGAGTGCACTGTTCATTGCTTATGTTTTCATTGCTCTTTTTCTTTTTCAGCGTTATTCAACTCGCGAGCATATAGCCGACAAAAAAAATCTTGAAATGACACTGAAATCCATCGGTGAGGCCGTTATTACCACGGATATACATGGCTGTATTACCGGTATGAATCCAGAAGCTGAACGTCTGACCTGTTGGTTTTATAAAGATGCCAAAGCTAAGCCGTTGTCAGAAGTGTTTAAGGTGGTTAATGCACATAGTGGTACGCCAGTAGATGATCTGATAGAACAGGTGCAGAGAGAGCAAGCCATTGTTGTATTAGCTGAAGATTCAATGCTGATAGCCGCAAATGGCAAGCGTTATCAGATTTATGAAAGTGGCGCGCCGATATGTAATGAAAAAAATGAAATTATTGGTATCGTGCTTGTATTCAGGGATATTAGCCAGGAGTTTGAACTTAAAAACACCTTACAGGAAAATACCTTGCGACTGCAACGCGTTAATGTGATTTTGCATGAAACTCAGCGTATGGCAAAACTGGGTTACTGGGAATTTGACCTGGTCAGCAACTCACTGCAGTGGTCTGATGAAATATTCCGGATGCTTGGTCTTGATCCTGCTGTGTGCAAACCTTGTTATGAATCATTTTTAGATGCCGTTCATCCTGAGGATAGAGAACGAGTTGATACTGCCTGGAAGGAGTCATTAAAATATAAAACACCCTATAATATTATCCATCGCATAGTGAGCAACGAAGGCATCAAGGTTGTTCATGAGCAATGTGATACCAGCTATGATGAGCATGGTAAAGCTGTACGGTCACTGGGGCTGGTGCAGGATATTACACAGCGTGTTAGTAATCCGGACGAAGTGTGGCTGGCAGAAACCCTGTTCAGGCCACATGCAGGTATCATTGTAACCGACAGGGACGGGATTATTGTCAGTGTGAATACCGCTTTTGAAGAAATGACAGGATACTCAGCAATGGAGTTGATGGGCAAAAATCCTCGCGTTTTTCAATCCGGCAGGCAAAGTAAAGCATTTTATAAAAAGCTGTGGTGTGAGGTGGTGACAGAGGGAAGCTGGCAAGGCGAGTTATGTAATAAGCGTAAAGATGGTCTGTTTTATGCGGAATGGCTGACTATTGCAGCGGTGAAGAATCATTCTGGTGAGTTAACGCATTACGTGGGTACATTTCAGGATATGGGCAGGTGTGTGCAATAGAGGGCAGGTATTCGTCTACAGTGCCAGTTTTAGTTCTCGTTCCTACGCTCCTGCGTGGGAATGCATACCCAGGCTTCAAGTATTATGAAACGCGTAGCTGATAAATGGCAGTCAGTATGCGTTCCCACGCAGGAGCGTGGGAACGAGGCTAAGTTAACAGAAATGTAGCGTTTTTTACTGTCATCCCGAACGAATGTGAGGGAT
>CAZALW010000258.1:0-5181 GCA_964485705.1 uncultured Thiotrichaceae bacterium | reverse complement strand
ATATGTTGTGACTGTTCAGATGAAAGTCCGGCAAACTGAACGCCTATAAGCTGTGTTTTTTGTGATGGGACACTTCTTGAATAACGTAGCTCGGCGGTGCAGGTTATGTGCTGGCCATCAGGTAATTCGATAATGCACTGATACGAATCGCCGGTTTTTATTTGGCTATTGTCAGTCAGAAAAATTATCCCGGCTCCACCAAAAGACAGATCACGCAAAGTGCCTTTAATCTTAAAATGCGTTTTATTTTCGATAATGACAGGCAGTTGCATGGACATGGGAATGTGAGCTCGATAGCTTAGCCGGCGTTGACGGTATTCAATTATTTCGGGTAGCGTCATATAGTAACTAAGCGCATCACCCGTGTCATCGACATGCTTTAGCGAGGAGGCGAACTGGACATCAACGCCCTCAAGTTTTCCTGTGGCTTGAAGTGCGCGTTCAGTCATTAGTAGTTGATGACCGGTAGATGGCAGTAGCTCGTCAAGTAGAATCTGCTTTTCGTCGACACTGACAATGCAGCTAGTGTGTAGTGCCTTGTGGCCGAGTATCTGTATAGTGAGCGGGTTGTACCCTCTTGTGAAGCGTTCCAGTAACCGCAAAATCTTTGCCGGATTGGTTATCGTCTGGCTATCAGGCAGTGATTTGTATGAGCTTGTTTTTGCTTTGCTGACCATGTGAGTTTTTTTGCAAGGTAAAGTATGAGAAGAATAAAATTAGTTTTATAGAAAGTCCAGATAAATGTTTCTGTAATAAAACATTGTTTTTTTCTTGTTTTCCTTAAAATCCTGAATATATTTTATCCCCTTGCGGGAGTAGATGATATGGAGTAAAAAACTCATAATCCTGTGCAAATTATTATTTTCTATAGAGCTACAGATGCATCAAAAGCTATTTTGCCCTGCATATCTAAAAACCCTATTTTTTTATGGCTAAAATTTTTATTTCTTGAAGCCAATGTGGCTCCGCTTTCTTGCTCAATCGTGTGTTTCCGAAGCTGGATTAAGGTATAATGTCTTGCTTTTTCTAAGCCACTAGAAGCTCCAAGCGGGAATTATTATGCGAATAATTGAAGAAGCCTTAACCTTTGATGATGTTTTACTGGTTCCTGCACACTCGGTGATGATGCCTAAAGATGTTTCCTTGCAAACCAAAGTCACCCGCGACATAAGCTTAAATATTCCACTGATGTCGGCAGCCATGGACACCGTTACCGAATCACGTCTGGCGATTGCGTTGGCGCAGGAGGGCGGTCTTGGTATTGTGCATAAAAATTTAACGCCTGCTGAACAGGCTGCAGAAGTGAATACCGTCAAAAAATATGAAAGTGGTGTAATTACCGAGCCGGTGACGGTTTCACCTGAGATGACGGTTCGTGATGTGATGTCGTTGCGAGAGCGTTATAAAATATCCGGTATGCCAGTGGTTAAGGGTGTTGAGTTAATTGGTCTGGTGACCAGCCGTGATGTTCGTTTTGAAACCGGGCTGGATAAACCGGTGACGGAAGTGATGACTCCTAAGGAAAAACTGGTCACAGTAAAAGAAGGTGCTTCAAAAGAGGAAGTGCTGGCTTTACTGCATGAGCATCGTATCGAACGTGTGCTGGTGGTGAATGATGATTTCCAGCTTCGCGGCATGGTGACGGTTAAAGATATTCAAAAATCAACCGATTTTCCCAATGCGGCAAAAGATGCGGAAGGGCGTTTGCGTGTTGGCGCAGCGGTTGGTACCGGTGCTGGCACCGAAGAGCGTGTGGAAGCACTGGTGAATGCCGGTGTTGATGTCATTGTGGTGGACACCGCGCATGGGCACTCGCAGGCAGTGCTGGATCGCGTAACATGGGTGAAGAAAAATTACGATGTACAGATCATAGGTGGCAATATTGCCACTGGCGCCGCTGCGAAAGCACTGGTGGATGCCGGTGCCGATGGCGTTAAAGTTGGTATTGGTCCGGGGTCAATTTGTACAACACGTATTGTCTCCGGTGTTGGTGTTCCACAGATAACGGCCGTTGCCAATGTCGCTGCTGCGCTTGAAGGCACGGGTGTGCCATTGATTGCGGACGGCGGTATTCGTTATTCCGGTGATATGGCAAAAGCCATTGCTGCCGGTGGTTACTGCATTATGGTTGGCGGTATGCTGGCAGGTACTGAGGAAGCACCGGGTGACGTGATTCTATATCAGGGTCGTTCCTATAAAGCCTATCGCGGCATGGGCTCAATTGGTGCCATGAAAAAAGGTTCCAGTGATCGCTATTTTCAGGATAATTCAGAAGGCAGTGAAAAACTGGTGCCAGAGGGCATTGAAGGCCAGGTTGCTTACAAAGGGCCGATGGGTGCCATTGTGCATCAAATGATGGGTGGGCTGCGCTCCAGTATGGGTTATGTAGGTTGCAAAGACCTCGATGAAATGCGTAGCAAAGCCGAGTTTGTTCGCATCTCCGGTGCCGGTATGTCTGAGTCGCACGTACATGATGTCACTATCACCAAAGAAGCACCTAATTATCGTTCTGCTTAGAAAACAATAAACAATCAAGATAAAATATTTTTGCCGCAAAAAGCGCAAAGAAAAGCTTTAAAAAGTTTTTACATTTGCGTTATTTTGCGTTCTTCGCGGCTAAAGTTCTTAAGTTTTAACCATTAAATATCCCACTATGCATGATATCCATTCAGATCGTATTTTAATCATCGACTTTGGTTCGCAATACACCCAGCTTATCGCTCGGCGTGTGCGCGAAGCCGGGGTTTACAGTGAAGTCCACCATACCGGCATTACCACAGAAGAAATAAAAGCATTCAAACCCAGTGGGTTTATTTTATCGGGTGGTCCGGAATCGGTTAACACAGACGATACCCTGATCGCACCGCCAGCTGTTTTTGAAGCCGGTGTGCCGGTGCTGGGTATTTGTTATGGCATGCAAACCATGGCGGCACAACTGGGTGGCGAAGTCACCGCTGCCAGTCACCATGAATATGGTTTTGCGCAGGTACGTGCCAGAAACCACAGTGCTTTACTAAAAGATATTGAAGACCATGTTACTGACGAAGGTTTCGGATTACTGGATGTGTGGATGTCACACGGTGATAAAGTTGACGAGCTGCCTGAGGGATTTGTCTGTATCGCCAGCACCGATAATGCGCCATTGGCCGGCATGGCAGATGAGTCTCGTCATTTTTACGGTTTGCAATTTCACCCGGAAGTGACCCATAGCAAACAGGGACAGCGCATCATCGAGCGTTTTGTGCATGGTATCTGTGGCTGTGCGGCTGACTGGACACCGGACAATATCATTCATGACAATATTGACCGTGTTCGCCAGCAGGTCGGTTCGGATGAAGTAATACTGGGTTTATCCGGCGGCGTTGATTCGTCGGTTGTCGCTGCCTTATTGCATCAGGCAATCGGTGATCAGCTAACCTGTGTGTTTGTTGATAATGGTTTACTGCGGCATCATGAAGGTGATCAGGTAATGGCAACCTTTGCCGAAAACATGGGGGTAAAAGTTATTCGTGTTGATGCCGAACAACGTTTTCTTGATGAACTGAGTGGGGTTGATGACCCTGAGAAAAAGCGAAAAATTATTGGTCGCGTATTCATCGAAATTTTTGAAGAAGAATCGAATAAATTACCCAATGCTAACTGGCTGGCTCAGGGCACGATATACCCTGATGTGATTGAGTCTGCCGACAGCAAAAATTCGCATTTGATTAAGTCACACCATAATGTCGGTGGCCTGCCGGAAAACATGAAACTAAAGCTGGTCGAGCCATTACGCGAACTGTTTAAAGATGAAGTGCGTAAAATAGGTGTTGAACTGGGTTTGCCTTCAGACATGGTTTATCGTCATCCTTTTCCGGGGCCGGGTTTAGGCGTGCGCATTTTGGGTGAAGTGAAAAAAGAATATGCAGACCTGTTGCGCCTCGCTGATCACATTTTTATCGAAGAACTTTATAAAAACGACTTATACGATAAAGTCAGTCAGGCATTCACTGTGTTTATCCCGGTAAAATCCGTTGGAGTAATGGGTGATGGTCGCCGTTATGATTATGTGGTAGCACTTCGTGCAGTAGAAACCATCGACTTTATGACTGCACGTTGGGCGCATTTGCCTTATGATTTTCTGGGGCATGTTTCGACACGTATTATTAATGAAGTGGATGGTATTTCGCGTGTGACCTACGATATTTCGGGTAAGCCACCAGCTACCATAGAGTGGGAATGAAGTGACAATGAAAAGTGAAAAATGAAAAATATAGAAACAAAAAATAATAGTCTGGGACTGTTGTTTGTTCTTCATTTTTCATTTATGTCCATGGATGGACGGTATTTCGCAAAGAGCCAGGAAGGCGGTGCGATTTTCATTTTTCACTTTTCATTTGCGTTGTCATGAAAGACGCACATTGGATGGAAAAAGCACTCGAGCTAGCGCGTAAAGCAGAGGCTGCCGGCGAGGTTCCTGTCGGTGCTGTTATTGTCAAAAATGGTGAGCTAATCGCCGAAGGTTGGAACCAGCCAATCCTAAGCCACGATGCCACTTCACATGCCGAAATCATGGCAATGCGTGAAGCGGGCATAAAACTCAATAACTACCGTTTAGTCGATACCACCATGTATGTCACGCTTGAACCCTGCTCGATGTGTGTCGGTGCAATGATCCACGCACGTGTAGCAAAAGTTATTTATGGTGCGAGTGAGCCTCGCACCGGTGCATTGGGTGGTGCGTTTAATTTACTGGCAGTGAATCAGCATAATCATATTTTTGAAGTGGAATCAGGGGTGCTGGCTGAGGCAAGTAAAACACTGTTACAGAATTTTTTTCAATCTCGACGAAAATAGTAAAAAAATACGCCAATTAAATGGGTATAGGTTGTGGTTTATTTGTAAATTCTTAAGCAACACCATCAAACAAACAATGCTTTAAGCACTAAACCAATTACGCCTATTACAATTACCCATTGTAATTTTTCAACCATCGAAAGATGAGTTTTAATGTTTACCAGGTCTTCTTTGATTGAACCCTGGTCTTCTGAAACCGATCTTGCTGCCGCAGTCGCTAAATCATCTGGCGCACCTGCCTTCATCAAGGCATCATATAATTCTTTATTTATTGCACTCATTTTTTAATTCTCTGTGTTGTTAATTTCTTGTAGCTTCTCAATAATCCGTGGCACAAAGGCGGGA
>CAZALW010000257.1:0-5181 GCA_964485705.1 uncultured Thiotrichaceae bacterium | reverse complement strand
AAGCATCGATGCCTAATCGGAGTTTACCATCGGCTTTTTCCACGCCTTTAAAATGGGTGATGGTATGGCAGTAAATGCAGTTTACACCTTCATTGAATGCGGGTTTTGCATCCAGTTTGGTTTTTTTCTGTAGCGCGGCATTGGGTGCGTGACATTTCAGGCAGACCGGGTATTTGCCTTTTTTAGTGACCCCTTCTTCGGTTGGGTCGCCAATCACGTTGCGGTAAAAAGCTCCATGCAGAGGATCTTTCAGTGCTGTAGAGTTAGCGTGCATGGAGCCTTTCCATTCCTCATAAATTTCCACATGGCATGTGGCGCAGATTTCGGCAGAGACTTCGTGCGGGCTGGTTGGGATGGGAACATTTACTATGTCTGTGGCAGCGTGGGCTGTTAGTGAAGACAGAAATAGTAAACAGAATAAGAAAAGTCGGTTGAGAATCATTTAATATCTCCTTTTGTTTTTTTCATGTTGTTTACCCCTGGTGTGTATTTTTATATTTTCGTTTTTCTGCGCACAGAATATTGCGCACCCAGGCTGGACACAAGGCATTTGTTCGTTTAAATTCGTGCATTTAACATTATAAAAATAGCTATAAGTTTCAGATAGATACGGGTGTTAAAATGGAGGTATGTACGAAAACGTACGAAGAGATTACGGCTTGTAGGTGAAGCCGAGGGGAAAGATTTAATTTTTGCTAAAAATATTGTAACTACTCAGCGTCATCAAACAAGAAACATATTTACCACGAAGGGCACGAAGATCACGAAGAAAAATGATGGTAAATGATCAACACGATTAAATTAAATGTGGCAGGTATATATCATGGTCAATATACTTTAAAAACTTCGTGGTCTTCGTGCCCTTCGTGGTAAAAAATTTAACAATCCGTAAAAAATAGAAACTCGCTGAGTAGTTACAAAATATCTTGCAGCAAATTTTTCTCAATCCACTGAGGTTGGTGCGGGATGACAGTGGTATTACTAATCAGCCTTCTCATTAGTAAGTTTTAGCCTGTGGCGCGAAGCTCTTTATTCGATTTAATTCCTGACAACAATTGCCGGAAAGCGTCCAGACCTTGCTGCAACTCCTTATGTTTAATCGTTGTTGATT
The DNA here is from genome assembly GCA_964485705.1 of uncultured Thiotrichaceae bacterium. Classification (GTDB taxonomy): domain Bacteria; phylum Pseudomonadota; class Gammaproteobacteria; order SZUA-229; family SZUA-229. Next base: position 4,070 of record CAZALW010000257.1, on the reverse strand, counting down.
TTTTCGTGCTTCGTAGCACAAACTCAGCGGTATCAATTGCTCGCTGGCAGCGCGGGTTTTTCGGGCAGCTATCAATATTCAGGTACTTATCCAGGGTACGGGTAGTCGGCGTCGATTTGTCGATGTACACTGGCCATATTTTACTTTCTTCTGCTAGATTCAGTTTTGTTTTGCCAGCATCATGCTCCCAGCAGGTCAACGCCAGATTCATTACTTTAACCACATGTTCTCGCAATTCCACCTTCTGCGAGGCAGACGTGGTATCCGCTGCTGCCAATAATGATTCATGTCCTATGCCTGACATAACACCAGGGTTATCTCTGGTAAAAGCCAGAAGGTTGCTGAGTGTTTGTTCAACCACATTCAAGCGTTGGTCATTTTGAGAGGCAGCAGTATGTTCATCGCTGAACGTGGAATGTAACGCAACAGCAAAGCCGCAGCGTCCCATCACATCCACAGAATTGATGATGGCATCACTCTGGAACACATGGCCGTCTTTATGTTTGCAATTAAGCGATGTGAGCAGATTACTCTGCGGTGAACTGTCTGGCTCAGTCACTTTTGTCATCAGCAGGTTTAAGTCATCATTAAACAGGTCAGCTATATCAAGGTCAATAATTTCATCATTGCTATAACCAAACAAACAGGTGGCAGCTTTATTGAAATACACGGCATCATTATCACAATCAAAACACATCAGTGCGCTATCATCCAGGTCGAGCAAACGCTGTAGGTCATTAGTGCGCATTTTTACCTGATCCGTCATCGCGTTAAAGGTATCAGCAAAAATAGTAAACTCTTTTAAGCCTTTGTTGTTAACTGTTAATTCCAGTTTTCCATGCGTTATCTGCTGCATATCAGCGAGCATGCGACTAACGGGTAAAAATAAAAATCGGTTAAATAGCCATAAAACAAATAATAGCGTACTGAGTGACAATAACAGGAAGCCTCCGATAGTCACTATCAGTGTTTTCTCCATTTCCCTGTTTAGTTTGTCTATGTTTTCATAGCCAACAATTTTAAATGCCGGTATGCCATTGGACGTGTGTAAAGCGTAGTCTACTGGCAGATGACCATCTGTAATTATCTGTTCATTTGTATTGATCTGTTTGCCTGACATAGAATAAATACGTACAGGCGTGTTTGTAATATTGCCGATATCCGGCAGATTAAACACCGGGTTAACAATAATCTCCAGATAACCCACCGGTCGAAAACCACCTACCGGCACCAGTGTAGAAAACAAAGGGCCTTGATCAGATAACCATAAAGCATCAATGGCTTTTAGGCGGTCAGCAGGTTTTCTTTTATTGATTGCGGTTGTTATGTAATCAGCAGGCTTCTTGCCCAGATTTTCAGAGCCGGCACTGCTTTCACCAATAAGGTCAAACTTCAGGTTATAGACCCTGATTTTTTTCAGATCAACATCGGAAAAACCAACAAAACCATTTATAAAAGGATCGTCAAGCAATTTTACCAGGTGTTTTTTATTGGCAACCGCATTAGCTTCATTAATCGCTCTGCTCGAAGACTTAATTGTGGAAATCAATTCCTTGCTGTGTCCCAGCTTCATGCCCAAATCAAAAGTATGGTGACTAACTTTTTTAAGTATTTCCTGAGTAGCGACCTCAATTACTCGCGACAGGCTGTTAATCTGTGCATTCAGTGCGCTTTGTTTAAAGTAGCTGCCGGCAAACAGGGAAAGGATGATAGCGATAAAACCAATCATGCTGAAGATAGCAATGGTGGCAGACTTAATTGAAAGTGACTCAATCTTCATTAATTTATTACAAATAGTTTGAGAGCTTAGTGATTAAATCTTAAGATTTAGTGCACCAGGCATTCGCAGTAGTTTTAATTGATTATTTAAGGCTAAATACAATTAATCAGTCACCACGGGCAGGCGCTTTTCAGTCCATTCTTTCCAGCCACCGCGAAACCAGATAACGTTAGTGTAACCCCAATTTATCGCCTTTTTAATGGAGTCAGTGCTTCTAAGACAACGTATGCCATTGCAATAGAAAAGTACAGTGCTGGACTTTCCTGCCAGAACCTGTTCCAGGTCTTCGAGTTTTAATTGTGTATTTAAAATGTTTATTGCCCCCTCAATATGTCCTTTTTTATACTCTGTTTTTTTGCGTGAGTCGATGACAGCCAAATCAGGGTTGGCAAGGATTAGCTCAATGGCTTCTTCAGCAGAAACAATAGTGATGCCCTGAATATTTTCCGGTGCATAGGGTTTTTGTTCTGCAAGCAAAGTAGATGAAAGCAGCATTGTCATACAGCTGATTATGGCTGTTGGAAACCAGGAATTGAAGGAAAAATTAAACATTGCATGAGTACTCATTTATAGAACAATACGGCTATCCCGTGTTTTTTGCACTTCCTAAACTTAAAAATACAGCACTACTATGCGCCTGTCTATCAGAACCGCTTGATATTGAAAGGTTTGACAGGAAATTCTGTTTGCTCATCAAGGATCAACTGGGAAATTATTTTACCTACAATGGGTGACAACTGAAACCCATGTGCGGAAAAGCCAAAGGCGTGGTAGGCATTAGGTGAGGTGCTGCTACGGCAAATGACCGGCAAATTATCCGGCATAAAAGCTTCAATGCCCGCCCAGCTGCGTACAATACGGACATTTTCAAGTTGTGGAAATAATGTTAGAACAGTACGCGCACTGACCGCAAGTTTGCGCCAGTCCATATCGCTAGTCTGCTGCTCAAAATCCAGTTCTGCCATATGCGCACCGCCGATTAAAATTGTGCCATTTTGCATCTGTTTGAATGAGAGTTTACGACTTGCGGCACTAATAACTGGTTCTATAAAGCGGGGCAGGCGTTCAGTGATAAGCAGCATGGGCGCAGCGGGTTTCAGTGGTACCGGCTCGTCTAACGCGACAGCAATACGACCAGCCCAGGCACCTGCGCAATTAACCAGCACTGGAGCGCTAAATTTACCTTTGGGCGTACTTAGGTGCCAGCCCTTGCTATCGTGATCAATTGCGTCGACTCGTGTTGAGTTATGGTACTGCACGCCCAGTGAACAGGCTTTTCGACGAAAGGCATTCAGGGCATGAAATGGCCGTGCGTAACCATCATTACGGCAAATTAGCGCGCCTTTACAGTGTGATGCCAGTGCGGGTGTGAGTTTGTATAACTCCTGGCGGCCAATAATTTCTTCGTGTTTAAAACCCAGTTCACAAACCATGGCAGCGCGCGCCTCCAGTGCCTGCATGTCTTCATCGTTTTCTGCTACTCGAATCTGTCCCGGAAAATGAGCATCACAGTCGTTATCGACCAGTGACTTCATGTTTTGCCAGATCTCGGCGGCAGCAACCGACAGGGGAATTTCAGCAGGATGCCGATTGAGCTGACGCAGGCCTCCAGCATTAACACCGGAGGCGTGACGACCGGCACTGTCTTTATCCAGCACGATGCAGCGCGTGCCGCGTTTTGCCAGTTGCAGTGCGGTTGAAAACCCCATCAAGCCACCACCAATAATCAGTACATCCGTCTTCATTCCTGTTCCTCGGGAGACAGGCTGGCGAGTTGCCCCAGCGTTAACGGTGTTACTGGCGGTCGTCCTCGATAAAGCCCTCCTTCAGGCAGGTTTTTGCCGTTGCTCGCAGCAATAATAAAAGCCACCGAATCAGCGCATTGCCGACCCTGGCACGGCCCCATGCCGCAGCGCGTTAAGAACTTGACCTGGTTACTATCATCAAAGCCATCGGCAACGGCCTGGCGTATCTCACCAGCGGTGACTTCTTCACAACGGCAAACCACGGTGTCATCGTCTGGCACACTGAGTAGTTTGCCCGGGATGAAAAAAAAAGCATCCAGAAAGGGGCGGATATGCAGCTCTTCAGACATCCACTTTTTATCTTCACGCGCTTTTAAATCACGTTCATGTGGTTGTATCAGACCTAATGTGCACACGGCTTGCAAGGCCGCCAGTCGACCGGCATGTTCTGCAGTACGGGCGCCACCGATACCCGCACCATCACCGGCAATCAATATGCCGTTGACACTGCTGTTGCCCCATTCATCCAGTTGTGGCCGCCAGCA
>CAZALW010000256.1:0-5190 GCA_964485705.1 uncultured Thiotrichaceae bacterium | reverse complement strand
AGGTTTTTAGCGTCCTGAATAAATTGGGGCAGTAGTTTGAGTGTTTTTTCGACAAACTCTTTTCCATAGTCGTGAGCCGTTGTGTTTCGATTATCTCGATAGTTAAACCAGCGCTGCGTTTCATCTAAAGTTAATAATCCATGTTTGCTGGAATTTCTGAATATTTCTTTAAAGACTAACTGATCGACTGCCCTCGGTGTCGCAAAATAAGGCTTCAGTGCTTTTTAAGAAGTTTACCTGCTGTTTCCAGTGTTAACTCAAAGCCTTTGAGTGATGCATTACAAAATATGTCGTATTCAATACTGTCTTCAGCGACTGAGTTTAGTTTATTAGTCGCAGCTTCCAGCGTTTGTATGTGTCGGATCAGGTGTTCAGTGTTTAGTTTCATCAAATTAGTTTGTCGGCAATATTAAATATATTATAGCAAAAATCACTGCTGTTTCGCGTCAACTATCACTGCCCTGATGTGTGGCCAGGCAGGGTGGACATTGCCTGCCATTGTTTGAAAAACATTCGTTGTGTTTGATGAAAATGGCCGTGCTACAAAACTGTGGCAATTAGTTTTTGTAGGGTGGGCAGGTTTTTTTGCCCACGCGTTGATCATGTGTGTCTCCACGTGGGGCAAAACCTGTCCACCCTACAAAATCACTTTTTAAATAATGCTTGACATTGAAATTTATTGGGAATATATTCCCATTTAACTGTGACGCTAATATCAGGGGGAGTAGAAATGAATAAAATCAAACCAACTATTTACGTTAACCACCCGATACTCATAACCTTTGTTTTTTTTCTAACGTTTTGTCTAACCAGCACTGCGTTTGCATTAAACATTAAAAAGGCTGAGTTATCGGGTACAACATTAAGTATAGAGGGCAGTGAAGCTGGCAGTAATGCTGCTATTTTAATTGATGGGCAGGTCGGGGGGAGTGCGGATAATAAAGGCAAATATCGTTTCGACATCTCGGGATACAGTTCGACTACCTGTGTTGTGCAGGTGAGTGACGGTGTGACCAGTGCCAGCCGGGCTATTTCAAACTGCAGTTCTGCACCTCCGCCTCCACCTCAAAACACTGTGCCAGTGGCGAATGCGGGTGCCAATATAACCATTCAGGATGCTGATCTTAATGGTTTTGAAATGGTCACGCTTAACGGCTCGGCAAGCAGCGACCCTGATGGTTCAGTGGTTAGCTGGTCGTGGGCTGAAAATGGGTTGCAAATTGCCAGTGGTGTCAGTACAGCATTGAGTTTTAGTTTAGGCACGCACAGTGTCGAGCTAACGGTAACGGATAATCAGGGGGCAACGGCAGTGGACACCATCATTGTTTCTGTAGTGGCACCTTCGACACCGCCGCCGCCTGCATTACCGCCTCTGATTGCTGATGCAATTTTAGAATCTAATCAGATGCATTCGGGCTCTTTTGACCCGGCACTGATGGGCTGGAGTGTGGACTCGGCGGGTGATGTTAATGGTGACGGTTTTGAGGATGTTATTGTTGGTGCCAGGGGATGGGATGCTGCGGGTGGTTTATTTGACGAGGGTGCGGTGTTTGTTTTTCTTGGTAGCGCCAATGGCATCGTTGGTTTTAATCCGGCTACCGCGCACGCAATTATTCAGTCAAGTGAAGCTAATTCAGAATTTGGTTCCAGCGTTGCCGGTGCCGGTGATGTCAATCGTGATGGTTTTGATGACATTATTGTTGGTGCACCGCTGGCGAGTCCTTCAGGTCTGGGGGTATCGGGTGCGGCTTATATTTTTCATGGTGGGCCTCTGGGCATCACCGCTACCAGCCCGGCAGATGCTAATGCGATGCTTGAGTCGAAGCAAATGGAAGGTCATCTGGGCAGAAGTGTTGCCAGTGCCGGTGACGTTAATGGCGATGGTTATGCTGATGTGATTGTTGGTGCGACGCTTTATGGTGAAGCGTTTGATCCGCCGATTCCCAATCAGGGTTCCGGTCGTCAGGGTGCAGCTTTTGTTTTCCTTGGCAGTGCGACCGGCATTGTTGGCAATCAGCCATCAAATGCCCATGCGCAGTTGGTGCCGTGGGCGGCAAATACGCCAAAACAGGTGAATGCTTTGTTTGGTGCCAGCGTTGCCGGTGTTGGTGATGTTAATGGTGACGGTTATGGCGACATTTTGATTGGTTCGCCAGCCTGGAATCGGTCACAATCCTGGCCGGGGCTTGATACAGGTAATCCACCGGAGGAGGGTGCGGTGTTTCTGTACCACGGTAGTGCTTCAGGCATAACCGGCACTAATGCCACCGATGCCAACACCAGAATAGAAGGCAACCAGCTTGGTGCTTTCTTTGGCAGCGCGGTATCAGCTGCAGGCGATGTTAATAAAGATGGTTTTGCAGACATTATTATTGGCGCTGTTGGTTATCCTGCCGGTGACCCGCTACTGGAGGCGCAAAACGGTGCCGCCTTTGTCTACCTGGGTGGGTCAGCTGGCATTGTGGCGACCGACCCATCGCAGGCGCATGTTTCATTTCGGGGTGCGGCGACCGCCGAGTGGCTTGGTCGTAGTGTTTCCGGTGTCGGGGATTATGATGCTGATGGTTTTGATGATGTGATCATCAGCGCCAGAATCTATCCGGGCAGTTTAAATAATGAGGGTGTTGCGTACATTTTCCGTGGCGGTTTAAACGGTATTGTTGGTATCGGCCTGGATGATGCCTATGCCCGTATTACTTCAAACCGGGAGAATGCTGATTTGGGATTCAGTGCCAGCGGTGCTGGTGATATTGATGCCGACGGACGCGCAGATATTATTGTTGGCGTTACCGGTTACGCAAATGGGGAGCTCAAAGAAGGTGCAGCTTTTGTTTATCTGGGCGCGCCGTCACTTCTGCCGCCGAATCAGCCAGCCGTTGCCAATGCAGGTCAGGATGTGACCCTGGTTGATAATGATAACAATGGTGTTGAACTGGTTACATTAGATGGCAGCGCCTCATTCGATGTTGATGGCAGCATTGTGTCTTATGAGTGGCGTGAAGGTGCAACATTGTTAGGCTTAACGGCCACCATTCAGACATCATTGACTATTGGTGACCACCTGATAACGCTTACCGTTTTCGATAATAGCGGCGACAGTTCGAGTGATCAGGTGCTGGTGCGGGTTGTTAGTGGTGCGGCAAACCTGCCCCCTGTTGCAAATGCAGGTCTGGATCAGTCAGTAACAGATGACAATGCTGACGGCTTCGCGACAGTAACGCTTGATGCAAGTGCGTCCACTGATGCTGATGGTTCAATCGTGAGCTATCTATGGCAGGAAGGTGCAGCCATCCTGGGAACGGGAGCGGTGCTTAATATCCCTCTAGCAGTTGGTGTGCATAATATTCTGCTGCAGGTGAATGATAATAGCGGCTCAGGTGCGCAGGATGTTGTAGTGGTAACGGTTAATTCGGGTATTGCTCCGCCACCTGACCCACAGGGTGTCATTAGTCTGGTGGCTTCGGCTGTAACACAGCGTGGTAATGACGTTACCTTCACTGTGACATTAACCAATACGGGCAGTACAGCTATAACGCAAAACCAGTTAGCACTCAGTGTGTCACCGGGTAATCTTGTCAAGAACCTGCAACCGGGCGGCATCATTGCGATTGCTGATATTCCTGTTGGTGGCAGTGTAACGCGCAATTGGAGTGCTAGTGCAGATAAAGAAGGCAGCGGTAGTATTACCGTAGAAGCCTTAAGCAATGGTGTCAGTGTTGATACCATGGTAACTAGCTTAACGGTACTCAAGTAAGGAGGTGCTTAAGTAACGATTGTCTCGACTAAAACCACTGTCATCTCGACCAGAGGGAGAGATCTTATACCACGGTGGTTCAAGATCTCTCCTCTGGTAGAGATGACAAAAGCCTGGTTTCCCAACGGCTATTTGAGTCCGTAAGCTGTACCGATATTGTGCTATTATCAATATCGTAAATGTAAATGATACCAAACAGATTTTATTTTTTAATTATTGGTGTACCTAATGAAACATTTACTGTTCGCATCCTTGTTGTTTTCTACTTCTCTTTTTGCTCACGCTGGACAAACTAATAATCCTGCAGAGTGCCTGGAAATGTACCGTACTTATTTGATGGATCAAAACACGAGTGAATCTCAGGCTAAGGACGTGCCACTTAATTTTACCCATACCTGCCTGCCGGATTCTGCAAGTAGTAAAAACCCGCAATACATTAAGCTAATGCAATTAATGCAAGGTGATAAACAAATCGCTGCATTAGAATCGCGTTTACTGGAACGTGGATTTATTGATTCAATGTAAACCAACCAATGCAAAAGATGCTTTTATCTCGTTACCACGCACTGCGTGGTAACGCAGTAGCTAACGCAGTAGCTAACGCACCAGCGTTACGGAAAATAGTGACAGGCTAAGTTGTTGTAACGCTGGTGCGTTAATCGCTGCATTACCACGCCGGTGCATGGTAACGAGATAAAATACCTTATACAGCAACTGCGCAAGACCTCTCCCTCTGATCAAGATGATAACGATGCAAAAGATGCTTTGTGTACAGCTCTCATTTATACTTATATTGAGGAGTTTGGACACAGGTATTTTTTATGAAGCCGGGTAAATTACTGCAGTTTGTTTTGATCGTCTCCATTTTGCTCATCAGTAAAGAGGTGATTGCCGAGAAACTGACCAGTTACGCCTTTGTCAATGATGATGCTACCTTACGCATCAAACGCAAAACCATTCACCTCTACGGTATACACATCCCAAAAACTAGTCAGAACTGTCGAACCAGCCAGCGTCCGCTTGTTTGTGGCACTCGTGCTGCACTGGCATTGGAGTTTAAAGTTAAACGCTTCGTGCAATGTGAAATTATCAGTGAAAATCCTGATGCAAGCCTGACGGGTTTGTGCCGGGTAAACTATTCTCATTTTGAAGAAGGTGATGATTTAAGTGCCTATTTACTTGAACGAGGTTGGGCGGTGGCATTGCCTGATGCGCCTGTTGAATACCAGGCGCTTGAAAAAATTGCGCGATCGCGTGGTGTAGGTGTCTGGGGTTTAGCTGTTGACCGGTATTAATGAGTCAGCCCGCAGAGCCGTAGGTTGGGGTGAGGCACGAGCCCCAACGAGCCGCATCAGATAAACTCGTTGGGGTTCATAAAAAATCACCCCAACCTTGTATATTCTTTTCCAGGTCAAAACAACATTGACTGCATAAAA
>CAZALW010000255.1:0-5241 GCA_964485705.1 uncultured Thiotrichaceae bacterium | reverse complement strand
TCTTTTGCGTTCTTCGCGGATCATGCTTTTGTTTTTAAAGGTCAGCTAATGACCGAACTCAGTCATTCACTAGAAGTGTAGTTCAAGCCTGAGAGAGTAAAGCTATGGCTCCTCACCATAATCAATGGTAATTTCCTCATCTGCCCGGATATTTCGTACTGCAAATAACTCAAAACCGACAAATTCAGCATGTGGTTTAGTGCTGTGGTTTAAATAACGTAGCAAGTTTTTACCGTCACGCCCCACCCAAACATCATCATACTTTTCAACCCACAAAACATGTGAATCATTATCGCTAACAATTGGGCCATCGTATTCGCCCATGTATTCGCCTTGTTTGATTTTATCTCGCGCAAATAGTCCGCTACCGTGAAGCCCTGATTCCTTTGTATAAAATAACTGATGTAGTTGCTCATCTGATAACATATATGTGAAACCTAGTGCTGATGCCCATGCTCACCATGTACATGACCATGGGAAATTTCTTCTTCCGTCGCTTCACGCACACCAACTACTGTCCCTGAAAAGTGTAAATCAACACCGGCCAGAGCATGGTTGCCATCGATAACCACAACATCCTCTTTGACTTCAACCACCGTGACCACAACAGCATTACCATCCGGACCCTGTGCATGAAATTGAACACCCGGTTTAATTTCTTCGGCGTTATCAAACATCTCTTTTGGTACTTCCTGAATACGATCATCATCCTTTGCACCGTACCCTTCTTCAGGTGGAACAGTGACAGAAAATTCATCACCGGCAGACTTGCCAGTCAGTGAGTTTTCCAGTCCGGGAACAATATTCATTGCCCCATGCAAATATGAAAAACTGCCATTATGCGACTTATCTATAATCCTGCCGTCATTATTTTTTAATACGTAATGTAAAGTTACCACTGAGTTTTGTTCGATTTGCATAATATTTTGACTAACTACTTGATAAAAAAGGGGCTTACCCTACCAGAAAACATGGCAGATAAAAAGAGATCGGGTCAACAAACTCCAGGAAGTTGCCCGATAACTGGTTGCCGATATTTTATTGCCTACCACCAATATAACTGGCAATAAACATCAAACAAAACATTATCACGACTAATATCGCAATCACTTTTGCTATATTAGTCAATATTCCTTTATCACCTTGTTGCAACATCGCCCACCTACCATTTCGATAAACACTACATGCTACACAGCTATAATTAGATTTTTTATGATCTGAATCAATAATTTAGTGCGTGCCGCCTTTGGCCCAGATATTACTATGAAGTCTTCAGCTTACTAATCCGAAGGCTGATTAGTAACTCCTGGATGCAAGGTTACATTGCTTTATCAGCTCGACATCACCCGAAGCCAGGCAGCGTAGCAGATACATCGATGTGCTATTTTCGGATTGCTTCTGGACGGCGATCATATTGGGTAGTATCTCGTCAGGCTTGTCGAACTCCACATCCATTTCTTCCAGTAATACTCTTGCCTGCTCGAACTGTTTACCTTGTATATGTTGCTTAACCAGCAGCTCGTAGGTAACCATCGGTGCTTTACCTGTGGCGTAGGCTTTCTGCAAATTAATCTGCGCCTTGTCAGCATGTTGTTGAGAATGACGGATGTTGTACATAAGCATACGGATATAGGGATCCTCTCCCAATGAACCGCCTATAGCAGACTGGCCGATCTGTGCCGCCTTGTTTAATCCCTTATCGTCGAGTAGCAATGCCTGCTCCGCTTGATGGGCGCTCAGGTATTGGGCAATCTGCGGCTTCGTGGTACGACGCTGAAATTGCGCATGATATCCGGCAGCCTGATAACCAGGTCTGGGGCGTTTTCTATATTCTCGTTTTAGATAGTCCCTGACAAGCTTCTGCCTGACTTTTGCTGATTCGTAATCACGATCCAGCTCGTGTTCCAGGCTGCCCACCGCATTGGCAGCAAGCACATCCAGATCAACATTTAGCTTACTCTGCACCTTTGCGGCTTTAGTCACTTTGACCGGGTTCTGTGCTATAAAAGCCTTCTTTTCGACTAGCGTTGCTTCGACTTTTTTCAGCATTGCGGTCATCCCATCGGCATTGTAACCGGATTGAATAAGCAGATCGACAGCCAGGATATCGGCATCATTCTCCTGACCTTTGTTCCAGTTAGGGAATAGTGCTTTATCCGTCACCCAGTTAGCAATCTTCAATGTCCGCATGCGTTTCTTCTGTGACTTTCCGGGACTTGTCGATGCCTGCAGATAGATATTAGCGTAGCGCATACCATACTGGGTCAGGATTTCAAATGTATCTTTGGAATGATGATCTAATAGCACATGTGAATACTCATGCGCCAACAGCGCAGCGAGTTCATCTTCATTATCCAGTGATAACAAAGTGCCGAGGCTGATAAAAATCGCACCATTCTCCAGCGTATAGGCTTCAAAATCTTTTTGCGGTGTGACATATACAGTCGCTGCAACCGGCTTGCCCGGCAAACTATTACGTAGTTTAATCAGCACCTTGTTCACATAAGCTTGCAGCTCCGGAAGATTGGCTACCGTCTTGTTTCCATAGCGGATATAAGCTACATCCTTCTGCCATGCGGCCTGTTGCTCTGTCGAATTGAGTGAGCCATCGTCGACATTCAAATCACTCAACACGTTATCGATGAACTTACCCTGTGCGCCCTGAGAGCGATTCTCCGAACTCGAGTCACCGGAGAAAACACTGAGAATATCACCCGTTGACTTGCAACCTGACAACGCAAGGCTGACGACAACACAAACGACTAACAGATATTTCGTCATCATTATTTGCATGCCTCACCAATCCCGCGGACACCAAACTGTCTTTTGCTCTCACTCATAGCAAGCTTTTGTGACTGACAATTTTTTTTCAGTGCCTTCTGCTGACTGGTGGTCACATAGGACAGACTCACCCACACCGCCTCTTTGCCTGCCGCTTTAATCCTGACAAAATTACTGTTATCCTTTTCCAGGATAGTGATCGGTAATTTCCCAAGCTGGCTTGCTGGCCAATAGTCAATTTCTCCATTGAGCTTGACCTCAACTTCTTCATCATCGAAAGACACAATCTGGCCAAAACCATTATCTGCATGTAATGACTGCGTAGCGAATAAAAGTCCTCCCAGGATAACGCCTGTAATCTGTAACTGTTTTATGAACATAATAATTCTCCCTATAATTATTTCTTAATCTGATTAACGTTATCACTCATCTGCAGCAAACAGGTAACAGCGAACGATACTTTTTTACCGTTCAAATCATTTGCCTTGTTTGCCTGCAACTTTCTTTTTACCTTGAAACACATTAACTAACTTGCCAAATGGATCACGAAAATAAAACCCTTGAATGCCACAGGATTCAGTCTCCGGGCCATATTTTATGGCAAGTTCTGCATCTTTTATACGCTGCAAAACGATTGCAACGTTACCAACTTCAATGGATAAATCCGGTACTGGAGCGCAAGAACCGACCTCTGGGGCTATGCTCACCCGGGCTGCCACCTCTGAGCCCGTGCTACACGTTCGTATCCAGCCCTGGCCGATAACAAGTTCAAGTTCAAAAATGTCTTTATAGAAAGCCGCTGTCATTTCTAAATCAGACTTCCTGTTCTCCTTAGCTTCCTCATGATCTTTATCAAATAACCGCGCAAAAGCACGCGCCTTAATAACCTGTTCGGCAAAATTAATATGCGAAAATCGGGAGAAAAAAGCAACCAACCATGAAAAAGTTAGTTCTTTTAAAATTTTTTCTGCAAAATTACTGTACACCAGCCCTGAGGTGACACCGATTAACACTAAAAAACCAATAGAATTAAGTGGTTCATAGCGTATCCACAAAAACATTAATACAGATATGATAATTATGCTCAAAGCCGCAAGCCAAAACAACCTTAACGCCGACACCCCACTAGTAAAACTCTCATATTTAACCCACTGATGGTTTTTACTACTAAAGGAAAATTCCTTACAATCGTAGTAAAACAGCGCAAGACTGAAAATAACAGTCATCAGTATCCAGATATACAGATTGATAAAATCAATCTGGTCATTAGCCGCTTTCACAAAATCGGTGCCGTAATGCATCAGGTTGTCCAGTGCCATTGCGTGAAAAAACACACCGGGCAACTGCCCGTGAACCGGTGAATTGACAGTATCATGCAACCCTTCAAGACTGAGTGCGTACATCACCACCTTGTTTTTCAGTGCTGTTTTAAGATGTTGCTTCTGCTTTTCGGAACCTGATTTGTCTACATAAACCAGTTCGTCTGCATAGATTACGGGGTGGTAAGCACACTGTGCATTGACAGGGTCAGTCAAATCATCGTAGCTCACCAGGCCTTTAATAAATCCGAATAACACCTGCCGCCCTACTTCAAACACTGAACGACTGCGATCAACACAAACAGCGTTTGAAAATTCAGGGAATACAACATTACCCGGTCGACTGCCCCAACGCACCGATAGCGCATCCCCAGCCTCTATGGCGGTGAAATTGATGAGTGGCGGATTGCATGACGATAGCGTCGAGCCACTAAGACACGCCAGCTGATATAGACGGTAGGCCGCTGTCAGGCGACCCTGATCATTCAACGGATAAGCCTGACCGTAATCCTGCCAACCGTTGATCACCAGCTCGCCCAGTTCATCCAGTTTACGCTGCACATCCGTATGCTGCTCATCATGATAACCACCGGCAAATAACAGTGGGCTTTCATACTTTTTCGACATGCGACCAGCCAGTCGCATGAACTGGTCAAAACTGTCATCCGTGGAACGCTCCTGTTTGAAATAAACATCAACAAATACAGCTCTGGGGCTGTATTTGAGAATCCGACTCAGCAAATAAGCATGATCGCGATAACGGATAGGCCACTCATTCGCTTCGATGACCTGACGCTGATACAACTCATTAATGGATGACTGGTTGATGAGAACAATGACAATATCCTGTTGCGCATCCGACAGGTAATACGGTGCCGCTATTTTGTATAAGGCATTTTGGGTAGCCTGATCAGTCTTGTCACTGATGCCAAATGGGTTGAAGCTGAGAAAGAACCAGCCCAGCAAGATGTACACCACCAGACGCACGACAAGCTTGGCAGAGGGGTTGGTCTCAATACTCATGACCTTATAGGAGCGTGCAAACGATTCTGTGTCACTGTCATAGTTAGATACAACCAGTTAAGAGCACCTCTATTAATTCGTGAACATGAATCTTGAGTCCAAAATATGCCATATTTTC
>CAZALW010000254.1:0-5278 GCA_964485705.1 uncultured Thiotrichaceae bacterium | reverse complement strand
AAATTAGCAGATAACATAATTCACTACTTAAGTGAATTATGAGGGCTACCACTAACCCATTGTGTCAGGTTAGTAGTCGTTTCTAAAAACAGAATGAGAAAAACAAGATTTTATGCCAAATTAGTGAGATTGTCAGAAGTATTGTGAAGCAAGCGATTTGACCCCTTTTTTTCTTATCTGCGTCATTGGTTTAGGCTATATCGGCCTGCCAACAGCATCACTACTCGGTACAAAAAGCTTTCAGGTTCATGGTGCGGACGTATCTGAATATGCCGTTAATGCTATCGATAAAGGTAAGAAGCAACTTGACCCCATTCGCTGATAATTAAGTATTGTGTCCCCAGAATTCGCCAGAATTCGCCAGAATTCGGTTTCCAGAATTCGAATGAGGTGTGCAGGAGTATTGTGAAGCAAGTGACTTGCCCCCTTTTTTTTGTTAAGTCAAGATTTGACCCCTGTTCTGTTCCCCCCTTGACCGTTTTGGTTAAATTGATTAAAGAAGAAGGTTTTAGAAAGAGGGGCTTGTTGCCATGAAATCCATATCAGCATCAGAAGCGAAAATACATTTCGGTGTATTGCTCGACAATGCACAAAGAGAACCTGTGACCGTTTCAAAACAAGGACGACCAGTCGCAGTGATGATGTCTATTCACGATTATGAAGAAATGAAACTTGGGCAACTGCGTGTGTATCTGGCTGTGGGTGAAAAACAAATTGGGCGTGGTGAATACACGACGATCCGAAATAAAGAAGAATCTCATGAATTTTTTGAAAATATAAAGAAGTATAATCGGGACAAGGAAGCATGATAAATGATAATAGTATTTTCAGATCTGTCCAAACAGGGTTTAGCTTCTATAGAAGAATATACAAGGCAGAAATGGGGAAACTATCAGGCAGATATATACCTGGCACAGATTGAAAATAGAATTCTGGGTCTGCTAGAAACACCATATCTTGGAACTGCGCGTAACGATGTGTCTAATGGGTATAGATGTTTGCCGGAAGGCAAGCATCTTATTTTCTATCGAGTGGATAATGATGTTATTTATATTCTTGGTGCTCCACATGCCAGTATGGATTTAGATAAACATTTGCAACGGGAACAAGATCAATCAAGGCTGTGAAAGCAGATACAGCAAAGACCCGCTAAATCACCCCGCCTAATCTTTTGCAAAGAAGGAAATGTTATAGCCAGATCAGTTTTTCTATGCGCCTCAGCGGTAAAAAAAATAGGGTTCCATGATAGAGTAAGACATTTAACCATTAACAATCCAACCACCTAACCACCAAAAATTCTCCTTTAAATCCAAATGACAGTCTATACTACAGCCATAGTTTTTCAGATACAGAAAAAGCAACTGGGAATCTAAATAAAATCGTATAAAAGGAGGTTTTAAACGTAACAATGTTAGACAAAAATATCTGTGTCATTGGTTTAGGGATGACCCCATTGATTCGACAAAGCAATCAAAAAAGGCAGGGATAGAAAGCCTAAGACCTAATTGTTACAATATCAATCGAGTCTGACCCCAATGCCAGTAAGTTAAGCAATATTACGGGCAGTTTGTACATCGACCGAAGGGAGAAACCTTGTTGTACGGGGGTTAAGATCCCTCACATTCGTTCGGGATGACAGTAAAAAACGCTACATTTCTGTTAACTTACTGGCATTAAGTCTGACCCCTTTGATTAGAATAAGTGAATGTCATTTAAATAGGGCGTGAAACATGGCAACAACAACGGATTATCTTAAGCAATTACAGAAAGAAATCGAACAAACACCTGAAGAATATCGAGGCTTGTTGTTGCGTATTGTACATTCGTTTCGTGAAGGTGTGATGTTGCCTTCAGCTGAAGACAGTTTTCGTGAAGGCTGGCAAGATGTAAAGCAAGGCAATACTCGGTCAGTTGACACGCTGTGGGATGATATGGATGCCCAATAAGTGAAGGCGTTAGCTTAATGGATGTTGAATACAGTGAAGCGTTTAAGCGCCAGCTCAAACGCTTATCACGTCGTTATCGACAAATTAAAAAAGATATAAAACCTATTGTTGATGCACTAATCGAGGGTGAAACACCAGGCGATCAGATTACCGGAATAGCCTATACATTGTATAAAGCCCGTGCTAAAAATAGCGACAGTCAATGCGGTAAAAGTGGAGGCTATCGAGTGATCTACTACCTTAAAACAAAAACAAAATGCATACTGGTAACTCTGTACTCAAAGTCTGATCAGGGTGATATCACCTCTGACCAACTAAAACACCTTTTGTCTGAAATCGAGAAAGACGTATAACCATTCATAACACAACAACCTAAAACCACTCCTTAAATCCAAATGACAGTCTATATTAGAGCAATAGTTTTTCAGCCATTGAAAATAAAATAAAAGACAAAAAAATTCGTAGGAAGCGAGTTTCTAAACGGAATAATGTTTGACAAATTAATTTGTATCATTGGCTTAGGCTACATCGGCCTGCCAATAGCATCTCTATTCAGTATAAAAGGCTTTCAAGTATATGGTGTGGGTGTATCTGAATGTTCGGTCAATACTATCAATAAAGGTAAAAAAGTAAGACCTGCCCCGCTTCCTTGGATAAATGTTACTCTGCCCCCCTGAGTATTCTATTATTCGTCTTTTGCCCGCAACACCTCGCAAATATTTTGACAATACCGTCAATATGTCATATGCTTTGGCATATGCCAATACTTTTCAGGAACACCACCATGCAAACAGAAAGACTTGTACGGCTATTTCGAAATGGACGCAATCAGGCAATTAGAATACCGCGTGAATTTGAATTCGAAGGTAATGAAGCCATAATCCACAAAGAGGGTGACAGGCTGATTATTGAGCCGGTCAAAAAACCGGGCTTACTGGAAATACTGTCACAGATGAAACCGCTGGATGAAACATTTCCTGATGTGGATGCCGGTGTATTGCCTCTGGACGATATTGACTTATGAGTCCACGTTATCTACTTGATACAAATATTTTATCTGACCTTATTCGTAATCCACAGGGTAGTGTATTCGAAAAAATCAGTAAGGCGGGTGAAGAGCACATATTTACCAGCATTCTGGTCGCTAGCGAACTTCGCTTTGGAGCCTGCAAGAAAGCATCAAAAGCGTTAACAGAACGTGTTGAAACCATACTCTCAAATATTGAAGTGCTTGCCTATGATGAGCCAGCAGATCAGCATTACGCTGCCATTCGTGATTATCTTGAAAAAAATGGGACACCGATAGGACCAAATGACCTATTGATTGCTGCACACGCGCGTGCAGCAAGCTCAATTTTAGTAACTGAAAATACGAGTGAATTTTCTCGTGTACCTGAGCTGAGTATCGAAAATTGGTTAGAAAATTAACCTGGGATTACAGGATTACCGCCATTCGGAAGCGGGACTTTGGTCCCGCCTATGACAAGGCTAAAGCCCCATCTTCTGAAATAGCAGCAAATAGTTAGATACCCACAAATTAAATTGTTGGGCGCCAGGGATTATTGACCGTTTTTCAGACAACCTGAGTAAAGCAGATCGTTACATGGATGTAACTTATTAGGGCAACGCATATGTCCATGGCTGAACGGTAGTAGGACAATGCAGGAGCAATTGTCGAGGAGCTGTTGCCGAAGGATCTTAAGGGCACAAGCAATTAATAGAGGTGCCCTTAAACTATAAACTTCAGTTAAAACCCACCCCTTAATCCAAAACGATTAATAGAGATAAAGCAGACATAAGTTAAGAGGTATATGATAATGGATAAATCAATTTTAGAAGTCGTGCATGAATCTGTGAAGGATATGCGCGATGCTGGTGTAGTAGATAAGCAAACAATGCGTAAATTTGATGCTCTGTGCCTCTCCAAAGTTGCAGAATATACCTCTGCACAAATTAAAAAAATAAGGTTACAGAATAATGTCAGTCAGGCAGTTTTTGCAATCTATTTAAATACAGGTGTAGAAACGGTGAGGAAATGGGAAGCAAGAGGGCAGACACATAAACGTCCTAATGGTGCAGCCATGAAACTACTTAGCATAGTGGAGCAGTACGGGATTGAGATATTAGGTGAGTCTGTCACTAAGCCTGTGCAGCGTATCTTGCGTAAATCAGGTCAAGCTAAGGCAATAGCCCAGGTACCCCCTGTGACAGGCTTGGCAGGCAGTTTTGAGATGAGATAAAAAAGGCTGCAAGAAGAGTTGTAGTATATCCAGAGGCGTGGTCTGTAGAACGAGGCGATATTCGGAAATGCCTGTTACATAAGTTTCCGTATAAACTGCTTTATTCTATTGAAGAAGATCACATTTTTATCATTGCCGTTGCACATTAACACAGAAAGCCAGATTATTGGGTTGAATGATAACTCTCTTGAAAAACGACGAAAAGCAGGGCGGATACAGCCAGCCTTGCATGTGGGAAGGCAAGAACAAGACCTGACCCCGTTGACAGAAGGAGTAAAACCACCCTTTAATCCAAATGACAGTCTATAATACGCAACAGCTTTTTAACTATTAAAAATAAAATAAAAGACAAAAAAATTCGTAGGAAGCGAGGTTCTAAACGGAAAAATGTTAGATAAAACAATTTGTGTCATTGGGTTAGGCAATATCGGCCTGCCAACAGCATCACTATTCGGTACAAAAAGCTTTCAGGTTCATGGTGCGGACGTATCTGAATATGCCGTTAATGCTATCGATAAAGGTAAGAAGCAACTTGACCCCATTCGCTGATAATTAAGTATTGTGTCCCCAGAATTTCCCCAGAATTTCGTTCTCCCCAGAATTTCGTTCCCAGAATTCCGGTTGATGCAGGCACAGTAAAACTGGTCGGCACAAATAAAGAAAAAATAATCAGTAATGTAGAAAATGTGCTGCTTAATGAACCCGAATACCAAAAGATGTCCAGGGCGCATAATCCATATGGCGATGGCAAAGCAGTAAGCAGAATTATCGATTACCTTGTTAATTAATGAACAGCCACGTTACATGAAAACAACAAATTGCAATCTGCTGAAGTGTTACCATGATTAATGAACAATGGCTAAAAGGAAAGATAAATGCTTTAGATTATTATGTTTCTCGACATGGCGACCAAGAGAGACAAAATGATAATTTATCACTTCATGAGATTGAACAGTCATTGCAGAGCGGGAGGATATTGGAAAAGTATCCTGATACAGGTAGAGGGGAAAGCTGTTTGGTTGCTGGTTTTAGCGATAACGGAAAACCTATCCATATAGTTTGCGGGAAACGGAATGATACTTTGACTATAAT
>CAZALW010000253.1:0-5300 GCA_964485705.1 uncultured Thiotrichaceae bacterium | reverse complement strand
TGGGTCTTCGGGGAACACTTCTATCGGCCATCAGCGCGTTTTTCTCTTCTCTTTTTTTGGGGGGGGGGTCTTGACGATGGATTTTACACTATTGCGCTGGTTTGCACGAGTTTGAGGTTGTTTGTGAATAGTCATTGTTCGCCGTAATAAATAAACGCCTGCTCATACACTGTATGAGCAGGCGTTTATTTATTACAAAAATTCTGCCAATTTATCCAGATGTCACTTTAAAAACAACATCCGTATTAATTATTCTTAATCCATCAGGCAGTGCTGGCGCGGCTATCATATTAACCTCAGCGTCATACACATCGCTTAATTCACCGGTATCAACATTGTATAAATGCTGATGTGGCTGGGTATTGGTATCGTAAAAAACGCGTTCTCTATCTATTAATATTTCGCGCACAACACCTTTGCTGGCAAATAAGCCCATTGTGTTATAAACCGTGGCGCGTGATACCCGGTTACCCGCATCTGCTACGCCATCAAGAATTTTCTCTGCGGACAAATGCTGCGGGCGTTGAAATAAAAACTCAGCAATTTCTACGCGTTGGCGCGTAGGCGAAATTTCATAACGATGCAGCATAGAAACCACCTCGTCACGTGCAAGTGGGAAATTAATATTTAAAGTGCTCATATCCGTATTATAACCAACTTATATAGAAATAATACCGAAACATGTAATTACTAACCCGAAGGCTGATTACCCTGAGTGTCGGGTAATCAGCCTTCGGGTTAGTATATTTCATAACAACGCCTAAGCTCTTGAAATAAATTCACGCGTTTCTGTGTTGATTTTGATGGTTTCACCCGGTGTTAAATACTCAGGAACCTGCACCACCAGCCCAGTGCTTAATGTCGCCGGTTTTGTACGTGCAGAGGAAGATGCAGCCTTCATGCCCGGTGCGCATTCACTGATTTCCAATGCCATGGTAACCGGTAATTCGATGCCTAGTAATTCACCTTCGCTGATGAGTGCGCTTAAGCCTTGCAGGCCATCATAAAGAAATGCGGCTTCTTCTTTTAAGGCATCAACTGATAACATAAACTGTTCGTAATTTTCGCTGTCCATAAAAGTGTATGTATCATGGTCGTGGAACAATAACTGAACAGAATGGCGGGAGACATCAACAGGTGAAATGACTTCATCACCTTTGTAGCGACGTTCAAACTTTTGCCCGCTACTAATATCACTGCCGGTCACTTTGTATAAAGTGCTGCCACTGCGTGAAGAAGGGGATTGTACAACAACTTTTTTAATGACTATTTTTTTGTTGTCCTGGTTAATGACCAGACCTTTTTTTATTTCATTTGCTTTCATGGTGTTTGTTTTATTCTGATGATTATTGCAGGATATAATTATTAACGAAACGGATCCTGATTATCCGTTTCTGTAGCATGTCAATTATGAGTGATTTTTAATGCGGATTAAACACCTGGTTATTCCTGATAATGAAATTATAATGACAGCGGTACGCTCACAAGGAGCGGGCGGGCAAAATGTCAATAAGGTTTCTACGGCGATACACCTGAAATTTGATATATCCTGTTCCAGTCTGCCGCCAGTGATTAAGCAGCGCCTGTTATCATTGAATGATCAGCGGGTGACGAAAGATGGCGTGTTTGTTGTTAAGTCACAGCAAACCCGAAGCCAGTTGAAAAATAAGCAACAGGCTTTATTACGCCTGCAGTCGTTTATTGCTCAGGCTTTGGCGACCAGAAAAACCAGAAAAAAAACCGCGCCAACAAAAGCCTCGAAATTAAGAAGACTAAATGCTAAAAATAAACGAGGCGCGTTGAAAAAAAATCGGCAGAATGTGACTGAGGATTAATAATGCGGGCTCAGACTTTCAAAAACCCTGAACCCAGGTGGTCTGTTTTATAACAATCAGCAGGGATTTTATCTTTAATTTTATCATGGAGTGCAGGCAAGAGAGACCAGTGCAGCCCCTGCTTGTGATGATGCGCAGTGTGGTAACCAAGATTGCCTGTCAAGGTGTTATAAATGGGGGTCATAATGTTATATGACGCTTCAAAATCATTATCAACATCAAGGCCTGCATGGTGCGCGTAGGTGACCCAGGCGGTCAAAAACAGGCTGCTGATCATCGGTATGATAAAAATGAACAATGTCTGAACAGGTTGAAACCAGGTTAGCACTGCCAAAACTAAAACAGTTGCCGTGGTTGCAATAATAAATATTTTTAAAGGCCGAGGATGCTTTTTACCAACCTGATAAGCGCGATAATAAGCTGTTAGCATGACATCCATTGAGTATTTGAATCTACCCATGATTTTGCCATGTTTGTCTTTCCATCGGCTTTCATCTTTTGTCTGATCAAGGTAGTGGTGGTGGTGTCCTAAAACATGGTGCAATACCCACAGCTTTGAGGTTGCACCGGTTTGCAGGGCATACATTTGCTCCAGCAAATAATTGAGGCTGTGGATTTTAAACGTGGGTAAATGCTGGTGGTGATGATTCCATGCACAGATAATGCTTTTTGGCGCAATCATAATTATCCAGTACGTTACCAATAGCCAGATGTTATCAATCAGAATATAGGCGAGAACATCAAGAGCAAATAATAAAATGATAAGTAAAACAGGTGTTCGGTCTGCGCGATATTTAAAAAGAGACATAGTGATATATTAAGGTGAATTATCAGCGTCAGTTGATTGGTTATTCAGACTGATTCCTGGTGATTTTGCCAGCATAGTTAAATTATTTTTTCCGGAGTATAGCAGAATCTTCTCAGGTAATTAATAAGCCCCTTTGTCTACGCGGTGAAAAGCCTGTTTTTTGTTATTGTCGAACCATTTAAATAGTTGATTTTGAATGGTTTTTATCTGTTTATTTTGATAAGGAACCGAGGTGACTGAGCCCCATACAGGAGCTGGCCAGCAGGCATCAGTGGTAAATCTTGCGATATGATGAATATGCAACTGAGGAACAATATTGCCTAAAGCCGCTATATTTAGTTTATCTGGCTGAAAAATTTGTTGCATGCATTGACTGAAATACATGGACTCAGTTATTAGCTGTTGCTGATCTGTTTCAGATAACTGGTGCATTTCAGTCATGTCTTCACGGTTAGGCACTAGAATAAACCAGGGGTAGTTAGCATCATTTAGCAGTAAAAGAGAGCATAAGGTGAACTCACCGAGAGGTATACAGTCTTTTTTTAGTTGAGGGTGAAGTTTTATCATTGGTTTATGATAACGTGTTTTACAGTATCCTGTTTTACAATATAAAGGGTAACAATATGGCTGACTGGCTAAGCAGTAAAGTAGTTGAAAAAATACAGTGGAATGCGCGTTTATTTTCGTTGCGTATTCAGTCTGATCTCAAAAAATTTGAAGCAGGTCAATTTGTTCGTGTGGCACTGGATATAGCGGGTGAGCGTGTTGCAAGGCCTTATTCATTAGTGAATAAACCGGGTGATGACTATTTGGAGATTTATTTTAATATTGTCGATGAAGGGCCGCTGACACCAGAATTAGCTGCGCGTGAAGCGGGTGACGAAATTTTTGTTACTGATAGAGCCAATGGTTTTTTAATTGTTGATGAGGTTCCACAGTGCAAACACCTGTGGTTGCTGGCAACAGGCACCGGTGTTGGCCCTTTTCTTTCTATTTTAAAAACAGAAAAAGTCTGGCAGCGTTTTGAAAAAGCCGTGTTGGGGTATTCTGTCAGGGATGGCTCAGAGCTTTGCTATCGAGATCAAATAGCCAGCATTGAAAAGCAATATGCTGATCGCTTTACTTTTGTGCCTTTTATTACCCGTGAGCAAGTAGAAGGCGTGATGCACCAGCGAATTACCGCGAGCATCGAAGATGGTTCCTTTGAAAAAAGAGTCGGAATGAATATTAGTGAAAAAGACTCACACATTATGATGTGTGGTAATTCAGCGATGATTGCCGGTGCCTCAGAGTGCCTGGAAAAACGGGGTTTAAGAAAACATCGTCGCCGTGAACCCGGGCATATTACTACTGAGAAATACCATTGAAAAGACAATGAAAAGTGAAAACTTAACAATAAAAAAGGCTATGTCACCGTTAAGTGTTGAAAAATGTTACCTGATTAGCCATAAGTATCCACCAGGTTATATAAAATAAAGACAGAGGTCACTGTAATGCTATACATGATGCGTCATTCCTGCATGTTTTTAGCAGGAATCCATGCTCTACAACTAGATTCCTGCTAAAAACATGCAGGAATGACGCGGTGTTTGTGTGGCTATTTATAAAATGGCAGAAGCTCATGGCTAATCAGGAAATGTTATTTAACTTTAAAGTGCTTTTTTTACCATGCTTTGAACGACATTTTAATGTATTAGTAAGTTATTGAAAAAGATGGCTTTTTAAAAATTCCACACTTAACGGTGACATAGCCATAAAAAAAGGTTATGTCTGTGTGAATGTTGTGTATCAAAATTTTGCAGCTAGTTCTTTTACATAAAAAGATTGCTAGACTCTGTTCGCAATGACAAAATTTTTCATTTTTCATTTTTCATTTTTCATTTTTCATTTTTCATTTTAAAGGTTTTCCTCAAGAAAATCTTTAAAGTTGTGGGCATCAATAATCTGCGTTCCATCGCAGTTAAACTGCATTCTGACAATGCCTTGTACTATACATATCGTTATATTGCGTAAATAATAGCCTTCGATGTCCCGCAGTTTTCTTACTGTGGATAATATTTTTGAAATGTTTTCAGGCTCCAGAGGCTGCCATTTTTGCGAGCGGCGGTTTAAAATATTTTGCCAGTAGCCGGGTATTTTTTGATAATGTTCACTTGTACGCAAGGCAGCATATAACTCGCGCATTAAGGAAACCTTGTCATCATAGTTAATTTGTGGAAAATGGCGTTGGATATAGTCTTTATCGGCAATTTTTTCAGCATCATGTATTTCCTGGCGCAGTGGATCAAATACTGAATCAGTGCGAATCTCGCCGCTATTGAAACCAACAAAAATCCGATAGATGCCACGGTTTAACATGATGTCTTCAAGATTGGGTTCGAGTTCATCAAACAGGCTGTCAACCTTGCTGTCATAACGTTTTCTTAACGCGGCGCTTTCACGCAGGGAAGGGTCACCTTTAATGCCAATTAATACCTGTTCAGCATTTAGCCCGGCAGCACTGACAATGCTCTCCTGCAGAATGAGTTCTTCAAGTTGATCTTCTTTTGTGTTGTCCATGTTTTCTTTCAATGTAGAAGTTGCGATATTGTTATGGGCATCTCTATTAATTCTGGATATGAAGATTGAGATTCAAAATATGTCAGATTAAGGCGTAA
>CAZALW010000252.1:0-5307 GCA_964485705.1 uncultured Thiotrichaceae bacterium | reverse complement strand
AGTTTGTTTATATGAAATCCGTCGTCAGCAAAAAGATACTGTTTAATAATGCCCGTAAGCTCTGGCTCAGCCACCTCTGAACAGCTAGCTACTGAAAAGCAGGCTGCTAAATCACCTGCTTCTGAATCACCTGTTTCTGAACTACCTGCTTCTGAGCTACATGTTATTGTCCCGGGGTTATGCGGGCCACTAGCCGATTTGCAATTGGTTAAAAACAGTCCTGTGCTTAAAAAATGGATTAACACATTAGCGAAATCCGGTTCTACTTTGTCATCAGATAATGTTAACGATGTTTTAGTAGCGTTATTTAAGTTAAAGATAAATACAGACTTCCCCTCGGCAGCATTAACCTTGTTGGCAAATGATATAGTCGAGGCATCCAGACATTATATGCATGCTGATCCAGTCCATTTGCAGGCAGATATGGATCACGCTATTTTGACATCAAGTAAAGATCTTGAGATCAGTAACAATGAGTCAAAGCAATTGTGTGAAGCACTAAATCAGCACTTTAATCAGGATGGTTTTCGTTTTGTATCGTTACAGCACAGTGTTCGTCAAGATAAGCAGTGGTTTGTCATTGCTGAAAATGAAATTAATATGTGCACTACGCCATTAGTTGAAGCAGTGGCAAGAAACATTACAACATTATTGCCACAGGGTGAACATGCCACACGCTGGAGACAACTGCTGACAGAAGCACAAATGTTAATGTTTGCACATGAAGTGAATAGCACAAGGGAGGATAATGGCGACATGAGTATTAATAGCCTGTGGTTTCATGGTAGCGGTGAGTTACCAGTAACCCTGGATGAAGGACGCATTAGTAGTGTATGCAGTAATCACGATGTGCCCAAAGGGCTCGCCAAATTAATTAAGTGCGATTATTTGACTTTACCCGAGTCGGTAAATGAATATGCCAAATATTTGTTAGCCAATAAAGATAACATGAAAAACAACATGGTTAATATTCTGCACCTGTCAGAAATCGAACATCTGGTCAATTATACGGATACAAGTCTGTGGCTGAATAAATTAACCGGTCTATTGGATCACTGGATTTATCCGTTGTTAAAAGTGGCGTATAAAAATAATATTAAAGTCACTTTGTATCCCTGCAATAAAAAACAGTATCATTTTTCAAAGTATGACTATCTGAAATTTTGGCATAAAGGAAAACTAAAGCAGCATGTCAGCCAGTATTGAATCATTAAAGACTAAAACATCAAAGGCTGAACAGCCCCTCTGTCATCAGTCAGGTAACCATTCAGGTAATTAAATGTCATCTTCGATTGTGCGCAGAAATGTAGCGGTGAGTGAGGAGCTTCAAAGCAGTGAACTGCATCCATTGCTGAAAAAAATATATGCAAACCGGGGCGTGACCAGCTTAAAACAGGTGGATTACAGTTTGAAAGACTTGCTTGATTATTCTTTATTAAAGGATATTGAGTTAGCGGCTGAAATTGTTAGTGATGCAATTATTCAACAAAAAAGAATTTTAATCGTTGGTGACTTTGATGCTGATGGTGCAACTTCCTGTGCGCTAATGATGCGTACATTTAAGGCGTTCGGCCTAGGTGATATAAACAACAATGTCAACTATCTTGTGCCTAACCGTTTTGATTTTGGTTATGGTTTAAGCCCGCAGATCGTTGATGTTGCTGCCGGACTAACAGCGGACTCACCTATAACGCAAAAACCGGATTTAATTATTACGGTGGACAACGGTATTTCAAGCATTGATGGTGTCAATCGCGCAAACGAACTGGGCATCCAGGTAGTGATAACCGATCACCACCTGGCTGGTGATAAGTTGCCGCAAGCGGCTGCCATTGTTAATCCTAATCAGCCCGGTTGTGCCTTTCCTGCAAAAACTATAGCAGGTGTGGGTGTGGCTTTTTATTTAATGCTTGCAGTGCGCGCGACACTACGCAGTCGATCCTGGTTTAATGATAAACAGCCAGAGCCAAATATGGTGAACTATCTTGATTTGGTTGCATTAGGAACGGTAGCCGATGTCGTGCCACTGGATGATAACAATAGAATTCTGGTTGAATTCGGCCTGCAACGCATCAGGGCAAATAAAGCCTGTGCAGGCATTAATGCTTTGTTAACCATTGCCGGTAAATCAATAGCAGGCTGCTGTGCCCAGGACTTTGGTTTTATTATCGGTCCGCGCCTCAATGCTGCTGGTCGCTTAGATGATATGTCAATTGGTATTGAATGCCTGCTCAGTGATGATTATGACGGAGCTGCTAACTATGCCACAATTTTGAATAAGATGAATCAACAACGCCGTCAGATTGAAGGTGAAATGCTAAGTCAGGCGACAACACTTCTTGAACAATACAAAGTCGAACTTGATGATAGTGGCAGCGTACCAAAAGCGTTAGCCCTGTACGATGAGCAATGGCATCAGGGTGTGGTGGGTTTGCTGGCTTCACGTATCAAAGAGAAATACCATCGTCCTGTTTTTGCCTTTGCTGATGCGGGCAACGGCGAGATAAAAGGTTCCGGGCGTTCCATTCCCGGTTTGCATCTGCGAGATGTTCTGGATTCGATTTCAAAACAGCATAATAATCTAATTGACAAATTTGGTGGTCATGCGATGGCGGCTGGCCTAACCATGCAGCAGGATAAATTTACTTTATTTCAGCAGGCATTTAATGAACAGGTAAGTGCAATATTACGCCCACAGGATCTGGAGAACATCAGTGAAACAGATGGTTCAGTGGCAGCAGAATACATGACCATGGAAACCTCCGAGTTGTTTAAAATGGCAAGTCCCTGGGGACAATTATTTCCTGAACCGGTTTTTGACGATGTGTTTAAAGTCCTCAACTGGCGTATTGTTGGCGAAAAACATTTGAAGCTTGATCTGGCAAAAGCAGAGTCCGGCGAATGTTATGCTGCTATTGCCTTTAATAAAACAGACGTGGATTTGCCTGCTGGTGATGATGTTATCCGCTGTGTCTATCGACTTGATGTCAATGAGTTCAGAGGAAAACGAAGTTTGCAGCTAATTGTGCAGCATATTGAAGCAGCGTAATTTTAATAAATAGTATGAATGGCTGAGTACGGTCATAAGCGGACGTTAAAAGTCAAAAACATGAGTCCGCGAAGAACGCAAAAGACGCGAAAAAAGCAAAACCAATAATAAATTTGTAGATAGTTCGTAGGTTGGGGTTCGTACCTCACCCCAACCTACGTGCTGTACATCTATAGGCTGTATTCTATCGAGCAATGCACGACCTACAAAAACTGAAAAAAAAATATTTTATTTGCGCTTTTTTCGCGTCTTTTGCGTTCTTCGCGGACTCAATGTTTTTCAGCTTTTCCAACGTCCGCTATGTGTCGAACTCAGCCATTCAATATCTGACGTTACCTGTCAGATGAAATGCAGACTTATACATTTTAAGAAGGTAGTTATGTACTCTATTTTACGGAAATTTTTATTTTTATTTGATGCAGAAAGCATTCATGTTTTTTCATTAAACATGATGAGTTTTTTAAGTTCGACAGGTTTGTTAAAACTGGTTGTTGGCAAACGTATTGCCGCCCCTGTCACTGTCATGGGTATCACCTTTCCCAATGCTGTTGGACTCGCTGCCGGGCTGGATAAAAATGGTCGTCATATTGATGCGCTGTCACAATGTGGTTTTGGTTTTGTTGAAATAGGCACGGTAACACCATTGGCACAAGCGGGAAATGACAAACCGCGCCTGTTTAGACTGCCAGCAGACAATGCTATTATTAATCGAATGGGGTTTAATAATGATGGTGTTGATACTTTAGTCAGCAATGTTAAACAAAGTGACTGGTATAAACAATACACTGAGTTCAAACAACACAATAGTCGTTGTGTTCTCGGCATCAATATAGGAAAAAATAAAGCAACGCCACTGGAAAGTGCGGTTGATGATTATCTTATCTGTATGCAACAGGTTTATGCTTATGCTGATTACATTACCATTAATATCTCTTCGCCTAATACGCCGGGTTTAAGAAAGTTACAACATGGTGAAGGTTTAAGCGAATTGCTGACACAATTGAAGGCTAAACAGGCTGAATTGAATCAGCAATACCAGCGTTACGTACCGCTTGCAGTAAAAATCGCCCCCGACCTGGACGAAGAAGAAATCAAGGATATAGCAACAAGATTATTAGCCGCCCAAATTGATGCCGTCATCGCGACCAATACAACAAGTAGGCGACCTTCATTATTATCAAGTAAACAACTTGTCACGCAGACAGGCGGTTTGAGTGGGCAGCCCATTTTAGATTTGTCTACCCGGGTGTTAAAACAGTTGTTCAAAGCGCTTGATGGAAAAATACCGGTCATTGCAGTGGGTGGTATTTCATCACCTGCTGATGCAATGGAAAAAATGAATGCTGGTGCTAGTCTGGTGCAGCTATATACTGGATTTATCTATAGTGGTCCAAAGCTTATCAGTGATTGTGCTTTAGTGTTAAAGAGTCACTAGTTGAGGTCTTTGCACGAGTAGTGCCACAATAACGTAGCGTTTACGAACCGAATGATGGCGAATATCTTTAGCCGTTATTGTCATTTCGACCAGAGGGAGAAATCTTATACTACTGATGTTTAAGATCTCTCCCTCTGGTCGAGATGACAGTAATATTGAGCTTTTTTCCTACCCGTCCTTTGGTTCGTAAACGCTACGTCATTGTGGCACTATTCGTGCAAAACTCTCTAATTTATTATCATGGTTCGCCATCCTACGTGCTGTTCAGGGAATTATTAGCAGCATTTTACGATGCGGGATATTAGCTTCATAAAACAGTTCACTGTTTACAGTGAAGCCATGTTTTTCATAGAAAGCTATTGCCGTGGTTTGCGCGTGAAGTGTGACTTGTTTAAGCTGCTGCTCGGCAGCATATTTTAATATAAAACGTAAAAGTTTGCTGCCAGTGCCATGATTACGGTATGCTGGCAATACCGCCATGCGTCCTATTTGGCTATCCGTTTTTAGTCTTGCACAGGCAACTTCTTCGCTTTTATAACTGGCAAGAAAATGTGTTGAAGATTCATCAAATTCATCCCACTCCATTTCCTCTGGCACCTTCTGTTCATCAATAAAAACAAGGCGACGAATTTTTGTTAGCTGATTTTTATCTTTTTCCCAGTCTGCTGTTCTGATTTTTATATTGTATTTTGTCATGAATTTTTTGTGGTTTATTGATCTTAGACCGCTAGGAGCTTGTCCGAGAATAGAGAACCTACTGCGGAAAATCTGAGTTTGGCCAGATTCTTCCATTATTTTCGTTAAATATACCTATATTCGCCTC
>CAZALW010000251.1:0-5336 GCA_964485705.1 uncultured Thiotrichaceae bacterium | reverse complement strand
ATATTGAGGGATTTGCGAAGAAAATTTGGTGAAGAAAAACATTATCAGTATTAAAATATTACCGATCGTCAACATCTCATATCTCCGAACAGTAAAAAGCAGCACGAGGAAGGAATGGCGCTTTTTACTGCCCGAAAAATGCGATAGCTAGCAACTTATCCGGTAATGTCGCTTGGCGCAATGCCCAATGCCTTAGCCACACCTTCGCCATAAGCAGAATCAGCATGACAACAGTTACTGACGTGACGTTTCTGTACTTCCACACTTGCACCACCGACGGAGCGTGCCGTGTTTTCAAAAAGCACCTGTTGTTGCTGTTTACTCATTAACCTGAACAGGTCACCCGCCTGAGAATAGTAATCCTCATCATCTTCACGATGATTCCAGTGGTCAGCAGCACCGTATAATGCAAGTGGTGGTTCTTTGCTTTCTGGTTGTTCCTGCCATTCCCCCAGACTATTTGGCTGATAACCCCTGGTGCTACCAAAGTTCCCATCTACTCGCATTGCACCATCACGATGAAAACTGTGATACGGACAGCGTGGTGCGTTCACCGGGATTTGAGCATGGTTGACACCCAGGCGATAGCGCTGCGCATCACCATATGAGAATAAACGACCCTGTAGCATTTTATCCGGTGAGAAGCCTATGCCTGGTACAATGCTTCCAGGGTTAAATGCGGCCTGTTCAACATCAGAATGATAGTTATCAGGATTGCGGTTAAGCTCCAGTACACCTACGTCAATCAAAGGATAATCCTTGTGTGACCAGATCTTTGTTAAATCAAAGGGGTGAAACCGATAATCTTGTGCTTCACTCTCTGGCATAATCTGAATTTTAAAATCCCAACGAGGATAATCACCATTCTCAATGCTTTCATATAAATCCTTTTGATGACTTTCACGATCCTTGCCAATCAAAATATCCGCTTCTTCATCGCTCAAGTTTTCAATACCCTGCTGTGTTTTGAAGTGAAATTTCACCCAAAACCTCTCATTATCGGTATTAATAAAGCTAAAAGTATGACTACCAAAGCCGTGCATATGTCGATAAGTACGCGGATTACCTCGATCGCTCATCAGTATTGTAATCTGATGCAAAGCTTCTGGTAGTAAGCTCCAAAAATCCCAGTTATTTTGTGCACTTCGCATATTTGTCCGTGGATCACGTTTAACTGCATGATTGAGATCAGGAAATTTAAGCGGGTCTTTCAGGAAAAATACTGGCGTATTGTTGCCAACCATATCCCAGTTTCCCTCTTCGGTGTAAAACTTAAGAGCAAAACCCCGAATGTCACGTTCTGCATCTGCAGCACCACGCTCGCCTGCAACAGTAGAAAACCGTGCAAAAACATCTGTCTTTTTGCCTACTTCAGAAAATAACTTAGCCTTAGTATATTGACTGATGTCGTGTGTCACGGTAAATGTTCCAAAAGCCCCTGAACCCTTGGCATGCATCCGGCGTTCCGGAATGACTTCGCGGTCAAAGTGAGCAAGCTTTTCCAAAAACCAGACATCTTGAAGCAGCATTGGTCCTCGTGCTCCAGCAGTCATTACATTTTGGTTGTCGGCAACTGGACACCCGTTTGTCATCGTCAATTTAGATTTTTTACTCATATCAGTCTCCTGTTAATGTGGCGCAAACTTGTTTGCTTGCTGTTTTTATTAATCGTTGCATAAGTATTTGCAGTGTGTGTTTTTAAACTGTCGGTAGCATGGATGCTACCGTCAAGCCTATAGGGACATATTTACGGCATGTTTCAAAAGCACACGCTGCGAATACTTATGCAACGCTTTATAATAATAAAATAATCAGAAAAATTGGTTGCTTTATTAAGGGCATCTCTACTGTTCGTTAATAGTAACTAACAAGCTAAATATATCAGCCCGAATATTTCATAACATTACCGTTTTACGCTGCCAGCTGTTCAGCAGTTGAACTCATCAGCAGGTAATCAAAAGCCGCCAAAGATGCTTTGGCACCTTCGCCCATTGCAATAATGATTTGTTTGTATGGCACCGTGGTGACATCACCACAGGCAAATATACCTGCTTCACTAGTCTGCCCTCGCTCATCAATCACTATTTCACCGTATTGATTTAGCTCCACTACACCTTTTAAGAAACCGCTGTTAGGCAACAATCCGATCTGTACAAAAACACCATCAAGGTTTTTAATGTGGTTTTCATCCGTTTCCCGGCTCTGGTATTCAATGCCAGTAACTTTGCCAGCTTCAGCACTAATCTGTTTTACCGCAACATTTTTTAGAATACTGATATTGTCCCTGGCTTTCACCTGTTCCAGCAGTACGCTATCGGCTTTTAATTCTGGCAAAAATTCAAAAACAGTTACAGATTTAACAATACCGGCAAGATCCAGAGCGGCTTCTATACCGGAATTACCGCCACCGACGACGGCAACATCCTTGCCCTTAAAAAACGGGCCATCACAGTGCGGGCAATAGGCAACGCCGTTACCGATATTTTCTTTTTCACCCGGAACACCCAGCTCCCGCCATTTTGCACCGCTTGCAATAATCAGTGTTTTTGTTTTTATTTTCTCTCCCGATGACAGATGCACAGTCTTAATATTGCTCATAACACCGCCTTTTTCCACACGCTCTACCCGAAAGTGCTGTTTCATGGTGATATCATATTCATTCAAATGCGACTGCAATGCATTGGCAAGCTCTGGACCCGTTGTTTTTGATATAGAAATTAGATTTTCAATAGCCAGTGTATCTTTCACCTGACCACCAAATCGATCGGCAATCATGGTTACCTTAAGTCCCTTACGTGCAGCATAAATAGCTGCTGATACGCCACCGGGGCCACCACCTATCACGGTCACGTCCTGCAAAGGTAATGCCGCCTTCGGTTCGCTGCTGCTGATACCCGGGTAT
Organism: uncultured Thiotrichaceae bacterium; assembly: GCA_964485705.1. Lineage (GTDB taxonomy): Bacteria > Pseudomonadota > Gammaproteobacteria > SZUA-229 > SZUA-229. The sequence goes on along the minus strand of CAZALW010000251.1, from coordinate 2,434 downwards.
TTTTTTATCAATTTATCCAGTAACTGCGCGGTATCCACCTTGCCATTAGCAAAAACTTCGCCATTAAGCAGAACCGTAGGCACGCCCTGGATATTGTTTTTTTCAATCAACTCAGGATAAACTCCACCATCAATGGTCTCAGTGATGATATTTGGGTTGATCGTGGCAAACTGATTGAGTGCCTGCACCACATCCGGGCAGTTAAAACAACTCAGGCTGACATAAACCTCGAACTTCAGTTCTTCACGCACATGGGCAACCATGTCTTTGAGGCGGTCATCCAGCTTCAGCGTGGTGCCAGATGAGTGCAACACAGCCAACACCAGTGAGTTAAATTCATGCCCACTCGGAATACCACTAAACTGAATGCCATTGGCTTTACCATCAACTTCTAACAGGAAGCTGACGGGGCTTCGTAATTGATCCGACACATCACGCTGTTCCACATTGATTTTGTCTGAGACTTTTGCAAAGTCAGTCAGAAATTTAATCAACTCTGATCGCTTTTTATGCTCACCAGTTTGCACCACAAATGTAACCTTGTTTTTCATGTTTGCGGTGTAACCCATAAGGGCTTCTTTGATTTCTTTGCTTAACATGCTTCACCTTTCCTCAAGATAATAGCGGGTAACTCCTGTTACCCGCTAATTGTTGATGTTTATATTTTTCCAACCAAATCCAGGCTGGGCACTAATGTCTCCTGACCTTCTTCCCAGGCTGCTGGACAAACTTCACCATCATGCTCAGCGACATATTGTGCAGCTTTAACCTTACGCAGCATGTCTTTGGCAGAGCGTCCGATACCCAGATCGTGAATTTCCGCAACTTTAATAATGCCTTCAGGATTAACCAGGAAGGTACCACGTAGTGCCAGTGCTTCGTCTTCAATCATCACGTCAAAACCGCGAGTAATAGTGCCTGTCGGGTCGCCAATCATCGGGTAGTTGATCTTGCCAATAGCCTCACTGGTGTCGTGCCATGCCTTGTGCGAATAATGGGTATCGGTGGATACCGCATACACTTCCACGCCAAGTTGCTGTAGCTGTTCATAATGAGCAGCCATATCCTCAAGCTCAGTCGGGCAAACAAAAGTAAAGTCTGCCGGGTAAAACAGGAAAATTGACCATTTTCCTTTCACATCTTCATTAGTGATGGTTTTGAACTCACCATTATGAAAAGCCTCAGCCGAAAATTCAGGGATGGATTTATTGATCATACTCATAATATTATTTCTCTTAGTTGGCTTTAAAGTTAGGGGATCTCTGATTAAGTCGTGGATGCGATACTCGCCTCACCACTGACATGAAGATTAAGGGGTTTTATTGTTTCAGTAAATTGAATATAATTGATAACAACAATCTATTTTATAGAAGATAAAATGATTTCATTAAAACAGATAACTTACATACTCGCTGTGGAGAAAACCCTGCATTTTAGAAAAGCCGCAGAGCTTTGTTCTGTCTCACAATCGGCACTGAGCACAGCGATAACAGAAATGGAAAAACAGCTGGGATTCCAGATTTTTGAACGTGACAACAAAAAAGTGCTGGTCACGTCAATTGGTGAGTCATGCCTGGAAAAAGCGCACCACATCAAAATTCAAATGGATGACCTGTACCAGCTGGGTCAGACGTTAACGGCAGCCTTGAGTTATCCAATGTCACTTGGCATCATTCCCACCATTGGCCCCTATCTGCTGCCGAAGGTTTTGCCCGAGGTACGTTTTCAATATCCGGATTTTCAACTGCATATCATTGAAGAACAGTCTCAGGTGCTGGTGCAAAAAGTGATAAACGGCGAACTTGATACTGCCATTCTGGCATTGCCGTTTAATATCGAAGGTTTACTTAGCTTTGAATTCTGGCAGGAAGACTTTTACTGGATAGCGCACCGTGAAGACCCACTTGTCCTGCAAAAAGAACTGACCAGTGCTGAACTAAAACAAAGCCGCCTGATGTTATTAAAAGATGGGCATTGTTTAAAAGATCACGCACTGGCAGCCTGCAAACTGCCATCGAGTGAAATCGACACCTCACTGGCAGCCACCAGCCTGAACACGCTGGTACAAATGGTTGCGGGCCGGATGGGAACAACACTGATACCCGCTATGGCAGTAGAGCAATTACTGTCAGGTAATTCGGAATTAAAAGCCGCTCACCTGAATGAACCCGGGCCACATCGAAGAATCGCTTTTATCACCCGGCCAAATTATCCGAGCGTGAAAAACATTGAATTATTGATGAAGATGTTCCGGCAGCAACTAAAATTAACCCTAATCCCTACATAGCCCCTCAAGCCGCTAGCGACCACCCATCTACAAGTAACTTATGATATGTACTTTATACGTTTGGCTGCGGTGAGTAATAACACTTATTTGAAGTTACTTAGAAGCATCTCAGCCCGTCCCGACCAACCATCTATAAGTAACTTAAGG
>CAZALW010000250.1:2144-5358 GCA_964485705.1 uncultured Thiotrichaceae bacterium | reverse complement strand
CGGTGGAGTCCATATACGAAATGACAAACTGCCCGTAATATTGCTTAACTTACTGGCATTGCCCAACGAGTCTATCTGCGGTGGGGTTCCGTCCTTTGGTTCGTAAATCGCACCGCCATCCATGGCTCCTTGCGCCACTCTGTAAACATGGCCGTCCTTCCTGGACATAACGGCACGTCCCCGGATCACGTCCGGGGCAGGCTATGTGCCACTACTGTTGGGGTTCGTACCTCACCCCAACCTACCAGGCTAATCACCTAACTGATCTTTTTTTGCTTTTTAAAATAGATCTGTTCCCAGGGGGGTTATCAAGTAAAATGCGCCTCCTCTATGACGTATACCCAACAGCAAGCAACAAACAAATTTGATTTAAACCCTCAGCAGCGACTGGCAGCGCGAACCATTGATGGTCCTATGCTGGTGTTGGCTGGTGCTGGTAGCGGTAAAACCCGTGTTATCACCGAAAAAATTGCTTATTTAATTGCTGAGTGTGGCATTTCACCATCGCGTATTGCGGCGGTGACCTTCACCAATAAATCAGCACAGGAAATGAAAAGTCGGGTGAAAAAACTGCTGGGCGGGAAAGCTAGCCGTGGTTTGCGGGTTTCGACCTTTCACCGTCTGGCATTAAGCATTCTGCAAAAAGAGCATGCAGCACTGGACTATAAAGCAGGCTTCTCTGTGTTTGCTACAGCGGACTGTATTACGGTATTGTCCGAACTGTTGAAAGTGACCGGTGAGCGTGGTCTGGATGCAGCAGAGTCTGCACATTGGCAAATATCGCAATGGAAAAATGATGGCATTATGCCTGACCAGGCTATTTTAGTTGCAGAAGATGATTTGCAAATGAGAATTGCCAAATTATACAGACAGTATCAGCGACAGCTGCATGCTTATAATGCCTTTGATTTGGACGACCTGATTTTACAAACCGCGCATTTATTTAAAACCCACAAAAATATACTGGAAAACTGGCAGAATAAAATTCATTATTTGCTGGTTGATGAATATCAGGATACCAATGCCATGCAGTATGAGCTGGTTAAAATGCTGGCAGAAAAGCGCCAGTGTTTAACCGCTGTCGGTGATGATGATCAGTCAATTTATGCCTGGCGTGGCGCTAAACCGGAAAACCTGGTGCAGCTATCAAAAGACTTTCCGACATTAAAAGTAATCAAGCTCGAACAGAACTACCGTTCAACCCGCCGCATACTCAACCTTGCCAATGAGTTAATTAAAAATAACCCGCACGTGTATGAGAAAAAATTGTGGAGTGATTTAGGCATGGGCGACGGTGTTCGTTTAATTCAATGCAATAGCGAAGAAGATGAAGGTGAACGGGTCTGCATGGAATTACAGTCGCATAAAATTCAAAATCTGACTAAATATAAAAATTATGCCATTTTATATCGCGGAAATTTTCAGGCGCGTGTGTTTGAAACCTATTTGCGTGGTTTGCATATTCCCTATGTAGTTAGTGGCGGCATTTCTTTTTTTGAACGCACCGAAATAAAAGACATTGTGGCTTATTTACGTTTACTGGTTAACCCGGATGATGATGCCGCTTTTCTACGGGTGATAAATACCCCGCGCCGTAGCATTGGTGCAGCCACCCTGGAAAAACTGGGTAAGTACGCCACCAAAAGAGAAGTCAGCATGTTAACCGCATGTAATGAAGTGGGCCTGGAGCCAAGAGTCTCCAAAACGGCGTATAAAAACCTGTCGTTATTTACTGACTGGTTATTACGTCTGGCGCATCGTGCGGAAGATGAATCTGCTACCACAATAATGCAGCAGCTACTCGATGATATTCATTACGAGAGCTGGTTGCGTGAGCAAAGTAAAGATATTGAAACCTTCGAGCGACGTTGGAAAAATGTCATGGAATTGATGGACTGGCTGGCGCGTTTACAGAAAAAAAACGCGGATGCCAGTGTTGCAGAACTCATGGCGCAACTATCATTGATGGATATTTTGCAGCGCAACCAGGATGAAAGTGATCTCGATGCGGTACAGTTGATGACCTTGCATGCCGCCAAGGGGCTGGAGTTTCCGCATGTGTTTTTAGTGGGGTTTGAAGAGGAGTTAATTCCTCATGCTACCAGTATTCAGGAAGACAATATCGAAGAAGAGCGACGGCTGGCTTATGTCGGTATCACCCGCGCAGAAAAAACCTTAACCATGACCATGGCGCGAAGCAGAAAACGTTATGGTGAAAAAATTGTTTGTGAGCCCAGTCGTTTTCTTGATGAACTGCCAGAAGATGAAATCGAATGGTTAGGCGGCAAAGCCTCAAAAGAAAAAGCCACGCAGGGTAAAGGTAAAGCGCATCTGGATGGGTTAAAAGCGCTGTTAGGGTAGGTGCATGGCAGTTGTGTATTCTACGGTATGCGTTTTGATGTCGCTGGGTGAGTTTTTTCTTTGCTAACAATGTGTCATTAATACAGGTTCTGATATCTACATAAGAGTAGTATAATATTCGGTGCTAGCAAATTTGTTTTAACATGATTATTTGCATGGCAATATTGCACGTTGAATTTAAATTTATACAAAAGGAATAAAAGGAAAAGATATGAACATTAAAATATTAAGTACACTAATCTTATGTGCCGCATCAACACAGGTGTTTGCTGAAAAGCAATACTGGTTAGGAACAAGTGGCGACTATGCACGTGGTATAGATGGTAAATGTGTGCGCACCATATTATGGACACCCGAAAACGCCATTGATAGCTGTGAAGGTATTGAAGCTAAAGCTGAGGTGAAATTTGCTCCAGCAAAGGAAGAGCCTGTGGCTGTAAAAGAAGTGCCTGAGCCTGTAGCTGAAACGAAGGCGGTTGAGCCAGAATATACCAGTCTTAACCTTGCATCCGGAACAACATTTGAGCTTGGTGGCAGTGCTTTAAGTACTGAAGGTAAAGCGGCAGTCGTTTTACTGATGGCGCAATTTGAAGGTGAAAAGGTTAATTCTGTTATTATTGAAGGTTATACTGATGACCGTGGTGATGCCGCTTTTAACCAGCAGCTTTCAGAAAAAAGAGCAGAAGCAGTTAAAGCAGAGCTGGTGGTAAACGGTGCTAATCCAGACAAAATAACAACAGTGGGTTATGGTGAAGCGAATCCAGTTGCAGATAACAACACCCGTGCAGGCCGTGCTGAAAACCGCCGTGTAGAAATTAAAGTGGATGGAGAAACCCGTCAGCTATAATTATTA
>CAZALW010000250.1:0-2044 GCA_964485705.1 uncultured Thiotrichaceae bacterium | reverse complement strand
AATTATTAGAGATGCCCTAATAATGGTGTAAAAAAGCCTGCTACTTACATTGGCAGGCTTTTTTGATTTAGTGAGAGCTTTGCACGGGTAGTGCCACATCCTTATAGCGCTGCTTGTGCAAAGCTCTCTCAGTGTTATGAAATATTCGGGTAATGAAGCGTAAGTTTCATTTATGATCGCAATTGCCCGGAACGGTAACCTCAATTTTATAGTCAGTGCAGTTTTTCGTACCCTGTTCACACCACAAATAAACCTCGGTTGCGGCAGGCTCACATGACTGGCAACTGCTACCACAGGAGGCAGTGGCCGCGCTTTTTTCTACTTTACCTTTACGAATCCAGATCTCAAGCATACCGCGTATGGCATCGGCATCGCTGTCAAAGTGCAGTGCGATGTCGCTGAGGGTACATTGACCACGTTGTTTAAGATAGTCACGGATATCTGCCAATATCATTTGTTTAATCCTGTCATCCTATGCCTGCCTCTGTTGCCTCAGGTGCATTGTTTGTTTCTTTTTGCGCCCATAAGCGCAGACCGTAAATAAGAACGATAAAGAGCGTGGCAACGCCAGCTAACCAAAAACCTGAAAATAATGGGTGCTGTGAGAAAGTGGCTATTTGATAAAAACTGGTGGCTGTTATATAGGCGATAGCGGTAGTCCAGGTAGCAACGAATACTGCCCAGCGTGTGCCGGCCTCACGACGGATAGCGCCAATGACGGCAACACAGGGGAAGTATAGCAGGACAAATAATAGATAAGCAAAAGCACCGGCCTGACCATCGAAGCGTTTAATCATAGCGCCAAATGTTGCATTGTCCACTTCCTGTGCGGCAGCGGCCGCTTCCAGTGAGTCGATGTCACCCACATTCATTTGTAGCGGGTCGGTAAACATGTCACTTACTGCTGACAGGTTTTCAGGTACAGTGGCAGCGGCATCATTAATCGCCTGCCAGAAATTGAAAGGCTGCTCGTCCTCGATATGTCCAGCCTCTTCTCTGGCAAGCTGTGAGTACAGTGTGTCCAGGGTGCCAACTACAACTTCTTTAGCAAGCACGCCGGAAATGATGCCTAACACCGCTGGCCAGTTGTCTTCTTCAATGCCCATCGGTGCAAACATCGGGGTGGCGGCTTTACTGACAACTGCCAGCACTGAGGATTCTGAATTGTCATGGGTAATAGAGCCATCTGTACCGATAGCGCTGAGTACATTGATGACTAATACCATGACCACAATAATCTGCCCGGCTTCTTTGATAAACAGGCGAACGCGATCCCAGGTGCGTAGTAAAATACCTTTAACTGTTGGCAGGTGATAGGGCGGCAGCTCCATCATGAAACCACTGCTTTCGCCTGACAAAATGGTGCGTTTCATTAAGAAGCCAGTGAGCACAGCTACAATGATGCCAATAAGGTATAGCGCGAACACCAGATTTTGTCCATTTGTTGGAAAGAAGGCGGCGGCAAACAAAGCGTAAACCGGTAACCGTGCGCCACAGGACATAAACGGATTCATCAGTATGGTCAGTTTGCGTTCACGCTCGTTTTCCAGGGTTCGAGTGGCCATCACCGCAGGAACATTACAGCCAAAACCAACAATTAACGGCACAAACGCTTTGCCCGGTAAGCCAATGCTGCGCATGAAACGATCCATGACGAAGGCGGCGCGTGCCATGTAACCGCTGTCTTCTATGGCAGATAAAAATAAATACAGTGCGGCGATAATCGGGATAAAGGTAGCAACAATTTGAATGCCGCCACCAAGACCATTGGCCAGAACAATACGTAAAAAGTCAGGCGTACCGACACTGCCTAAAACAGTAGAGAAACCATCAACAAAAATGGCACCGGCAATACCATCGAAAAAATCAATAAACGCGCCACCAATATTAATGGTGAACATAAACATTAAGTACATCACAAGCAGGAACACGGGAATGCCGAAAATCGGGCTTAATACCACTGCGTCAATTTTATCGGTAAGGGTTTTACCGACTTTACCTTTTTCATTGATAACGGTTTGTGCTAAGGCATGGGCATGACTGA
>CAZALW010000249.1:1789-5378 GCA_964485705.1 uncultured Thiotrichaceae bacterium | reverse complement strand
ACGGTGGTGGAATGGGAAAATCGCACCGCAGAAGTAGAAGTGGAAAATGAAGTGGCGAGCATTGTAGACGCGGCGGCTCTTGGTGATTTCAGACAACGTATTAGTAGGGAAGGAAAAGATGGCTTTTATCTAAAACTGGCTGAAGGTATTAATCAGGTGTTAGAGAGTACCAGCACCAGTATAGATGATGTGGTCAGAGTGCTACGCTCACTGGCGCAGGGCGATCTGACGCAAAATATTGATGCTGAATACCACGGCGTATTTGCCCAGCTTAAAGACGATGTAAATACCACCATCGAACGCCTGACTTCAGTAATTGGTAGCGTTAATAATAATACCAGTAACAGTGCCAATACCGCTTCACAGGTTAATGATGCGGCAAAAAATCTGGGTGAGGGTTCATCGCAACAGGCGGCATCACTGGAAGAAATCTCCTCTTCTATGGAGCAAATGTCCGCCAATATACGCCAGAGTGCTGACAATGCCAGCCAGACTGAGCAGATTGCACAAAGGGCTGCAAGTGATGCCGAAGAAAGTGGCAAGACAGTGATACAGGCCGTCGGTGCGATGAAAGACATTGCAGGCAAAATCTCGATTATTGAAGAGATTGCCAGGCAGACAAATCTGCTGGCATTAAATGCAGCGATTGAAGCCGCGCGCGCCGGTGAACACGGTAAAGGCTTTGCTGTGGTGGCAGCCGAAGTACGTAAGCTGGCAGAACGTAGCCAAAAAGCAGCGGGTGAAATTGGTGATCTGTCTGGCAGTACCGTAGTGCTGGCTGAAGAGGCGGGAGAAAAGCTGGTTAAACTGGTGCCGGACATTCAGAAAACGGCCGAACTGGTACAGGAAATCAGTGTCGCCTCAAGAGAACAGGATGTCGGCTCAAATGAAATTAATACCGCACTGCAACAGCTTGACCAGGTGGTGCAGCGGTCAGCCGCTTCAGCCGAAGAGCTGGCAAGTTCTGCAGAAGAGCTATCTGCTCAAGTAGATAATCAGCGTGAAGCGATGAGCTTTTTTACCCTGGTGCAGGAGGGGAATGCGGCAATGCCAGAACGTAGAGATGCCGCTTCACCAGGTACAAATTTGCGCAGCATTCCAAAGCTGACAGGCAGCCAGGATAAAACTGCAACAACGCTCTTGAAAAACACCGAAACAAAGGGATTTGCCTATGATATGAATCAAAGTGATATGGATCAGGGTGAGAATGGTTTTGTTAAATACTAAGGCCGTTGGCGGGGTTTGTTCTCGTTCCCACGCTCCTGCGTCACTGCCATTGACTTAAGCCTCCCCCTTTTTAAAAGGGGGATTGAGGGGGTTGCTTTTAAAAACGTAAACCCTCCCAGCCTCCCTTTAAAAAAGGGAGGAGCTAAGAGCAAAAATCTTAAGTCAATGGCAGTGACGCAGGAGCGTGGGAACGATGTCAAAAAATGATCGTAATACAAATAATATGTTTGAAAAAAGAGGGTTTTAGAGTATGTATTCTGAATTAACACAGCAGCTGAAACGTATGGAGCTTGAATCATTAACAGATGCATTGGAAGTGGCTGTGACTACGCACCTTAACTGGTTATCCAATGTTAACAAAGCACTGGTCTGTAACGATGTGGGCACACTGCACTTATGTCCGGAAGGGGATTCCTATAAATGTTGTCAGTTTGGTCGGTGGTATTACAGCGTTACTAACACCATACTGACAGAAGATACTATTTTTAAGAAGCTGGGTAGGTTACACAAGGATATGCATATAAAAGTTTATCAGCTCATTAAAAAACTGGTGAGTACCGATAAAATCACCCTTGAGTATTATCAGCAATTTATTGATCTGCAAGGTGATTTTTTTGAAGTGCTGACCTTGTTGAGTAAAGACAGTGCGGAATCATTAGGGAATGTTGATTTTTTAACCGGTCTGCCCAATCGTCGAGCTTTCCATAAGATGCTGTTAATGGAAGATAATCGTATTAAACGTTCTAACATAACTTCATCTATAGCGATTGCTGATATTGATTATTTTAAAAAGGTTAATGACAGCTACGGGCATGATGCTGGTGATAAAGTGCTGGCTCAGGTAGCAAATATTTTTCGCTCTTCCATTAGGGAGCATGACACTGTTTCCCGATTTGGCGGTGAAGAATTTATATTTTGTTTGCCAGAGATTAATTCCTTTGAAGCGTACCATGTTATAGAGCGCACCAGACTCCGTATTGAAAAACAGGTTTTTGATGTTGATGCTGATGATGTCGTCCGTGTAACCTGCTCATTTGGAATTTCCCAGTTTAACCGTAGTGTTTCACCGGCAGAAGCTTTATCCTATGCTGATGCATCCTTATACAAAGCCAAAGAGTCAGGCCGCAACAGAATATCGCACCATGTGCAGTTGTAGTGTTTGCTGCTTCCAGCCATGTAGGGTGGGCACGCTCTTTGTGCCCACGTAGAGACACATACTAAGGTTAATGCGTGGGCAAAAAAACATGCCCACTCTGCCTGGCTTGCAGTTAGTCAGTATTAGTAAGCAATAAAAAGCCCGGGCGTTAACATGCCCGGGCTTTTAAATTCTAAAACAGACTAATAAATTCTAAAACAGACTAAGCTATTTTTGTTTTAATTGCTTCAATGACCGCATCAGAAGAGGTTGCATTAACAGAAAGCAACAGTCCTTCATCTTTGTAGAAACCAACTAAAGGCGCAGTTTGTTCGTTGTAAACATTCAGGCGATTGCTGATAGCTTCTTCAGTTTCGTCATCACGTTGTACAACAGTCAGGTAGGGTGGGCACGCTCTTTGTGCCCACGTAGAGACGCATACTAAGGTCAACGCGTGGACAAAAAAACATGCCCACCCTACCCTGCTAAAGTTTTGCACTAAAGCGCTGAGACCATAAAAAGCCCGAGCGTTAACACTGCCCGGGCTTTTAAATTTTAAAACAGATTAAGCTATTTTTGTTTTAATTGCTTCAATGACCGTATCAGAAGAGGTTGCATTAACAGAAAGCAACAGTCCTTCATCTTTGTAGAAACCAACTAAAGGCGCAGTTTGTTCGTTGTAAACATTCAGGCGATTGCTGATAGCTTCTTCAGTTTCGTCATCACGTTGTACAACAGTCAGGTAGGGTGGGCACGCTCTTTGTGCCCACGTAGAGACGCATACTAAGGTCAACGCGTGGACAAAAAAACATGCCCACCCTACCCTGCTAAAGTTTTGCACTAAAGCGCTGAGACCATAAAAAGCCCGAGCGTTAACACTGCCCGGGCTTTTAAATTTTAAAACAGATTAAGCTATTTTTGTTTTAATTGCTTCAATGACCGTATCAGAAGAGGTTGCATTAACAGAAAGCAACAGGCCTTCATTTTTGTAGAAACCAACTAAAGGCGCAGTTTGTTCGTTGTAAACATTTAGACGATTGCTGATAGCTTCTTCAGTTTCGTCATCACGTTGTACAACAGGTTCGCCACATTGATCACATACGCCTTCAACTTTTGGCGGATTTGATTTTACGTTGTAGATTTCACCGCAGCCGGTGCAGGTGCGACGGGTTGTCAGACGATCGAGAATAACATCGCGTGGCACGTCGATTTCAACCGCACAATCTA
>CAZALW010000249.1:0-1689 GCA_964485705.1 uncultured Thiotrichaceae bacterium | reverse complement strand
GTCAGACGATCGAGAATAACATCGCGTGGCACGTCGATTTCAACCGCACAATCTAAAGTTTCACCCATGTCAGCCAGTAGAACTTTTAGTGCTTCTGCTTGTGGGATGGTGCGTGGAAAACCATCTAATAAATAACCGGCTTTGCAATCGTCTTCTTTAAGACGTTCACCCATAATGCCCATGATTAAATCATCTGATACCAGATCGCCAGCTTTCATTGCGGCTTCAGCCTGTTTGCCCAGTTCGGTGCCGGCAGCAACTGCGCCACGTAAAATGTCACCCGTTGAGATTTGAACAGAACCGTCCAGTTTGGTTAGTAATTTTGCAACAGTACCTTTGCCAGCACCCGGTGCGCCTAAAAGAATTAATTTCATGGGGTTTCCTCGGAAATAGTTAAAAAATGGTGCATGTGATGGTAGAACATGCGTTAAAATTCAGTGGCGTATTCTCCTGTTTTCGGTCACTGAAAGCAAATTAAAATATAAGTCGTAAGTTATAAGTCGTGAGTTGTAAGTCAAAAGACAAAAGGCTTATAACTTACGACTACAAACTTGAAGGGTAAAAAATGGACTATCAGGCATTTTTAGCCTCGTTACCACGCACTGCGTGGTAACGCAGTTATTAACGCACCAGCGTTGCATCAATGCATAAAAATAGCAGGCTAAAATTGGTAAGCTGTTGTAACGCTGGTACGTTAGCCACTACGTTACCACGCAGTGCGTGGTAACGAGGTAAACGAGGTAAGGAATATTATTAACAACATTAAGAAGGTTGCAAATGGACTATCAGGCATTTTTAGAAAAATTAGATTCTACATCTGACACCCCGTCAGAGCAGGGCGATGATGATTTTAAGCGGCTGGTCTATCGTCGGTATCAACGCTATCTTGATGATGTCTCGCTAAGACCTTATCAGGCGGAGTTGATTAAATTACAGGATCATCTGGAAGCAAATCAGCAAAAGATGATTATTCTGGTTGAAGGTCGCGATGCGGCAGGCAAGGGTGGCAGCATCCGTCGTATTACCCGTTATATGAATGAAAAGCACTATCGGGTGGTGGCGTTGGGCAAACCCTCAGACGTGCAACAGAGTCAGTGGTATTTTCAGCGTTATGTGGAACAATTCCCCAGAGGTGGCGAAATTGTGCTGTTTGACCGAAGCTGGTATAACCGCGCCATGGTTGAACCTATTTTTGATTTTTGCACACAGAAACAATACAGCACATTTATGAAAACCGTGTCACAGTTTGAGGATGATTTAGTTGAACACGGCATTATTTTTCATAAAATTTATTTTTCAGTTTCCAAAGATGTGCAGGAAAAACGATTTAATGACAGAGAAACCAATCAGCTGAAAAAATGGAAACTGTCAGAAATTGATGTGCAGATGCAGGAAAAGTGGGATGAATTCACCGAGATGAAATACCAGATGCTGAAACAGACGCACAGCCACACCAGTCCATGGGCGGTTATTCGCAGTAACGATAAACACCGTGCGCATGTCAATGCGGTAAAAAGTATTTTGAATAAGGTGGATTATACGGGTCGAAATATGAGCCTGGACTATACCGTTGATGAGAATATTTACTATTCAGGGGCGCGTGAAATTGAGTTGATGGAAAATCATTTGCGTGAAAAGGGTAAGTTTATTGTTTAATCCTTTTTATCAGTAAACGGCTGTTAACGACAC
>CAZALW010000248.1:0-5384 GCA_964485705.1 uncultured Thiotrichaceae bacterium | reverse complement strand
GGTATTAGATAAACTCCGGTTAGGATTAAGGCTATTTTATTTATATAAAGCGTTGCACATCTGACAGCACACTACTCATTCCACAACCAGGCCGCACCTCTAACACCAGAAGAATCACCGTGTAAGGGGGCTAATAATTTGGTATTGACCACATCTGAAAACACATAATCACCCCAGATTTTAGGTACATTTTTATACAGACGTTTTATATTTCCCATGCCACCACCTAACACGATGACATCAGGGTCTATTATATTGATAACATGCGCCAAACTTCTTGCCATACGATTCTCGTAGCGTTGCAACGTTTCTTCCGCTTCTTCATCACCAAAACGTGCCTTGCCCTCCAGTGTTTGGGCATCTAAAAACGCATTATTGTGTAGCTCATGATCGCGGACAATGCCGGGGCCGGATAACCAGGTTTCAATGCATCCGTTTTTACCGCAATAACATTCCGGCCCGGGCAGCTCAACATCCTGCGGCCAGGGCAAGGGATTATGCCCCCACTCACCGGCCACCGCATTGGCACCTAGCAACACTTTTTTATTGATTACGATGCCTGCTCCCGTACCGGTACCGATGATAACGCCAAAAACAATGGCGGCATTTTTTGCAATGCCATCAACCGCCTCAGACAGGGCAAAACAATTTGCGTCATTGGCTATGCGAATTTCTCTGTCCAACAAATCTTGTAAATCTACCAGCACCGGCTTACCATTCATGCACACTGAATTGGAATTGCGCATTAAATCGGTAGCGGGTGATAATGAGCCGGGTGTGCAGATGCCTATACTGCCTTTTTCACCCGTTTGGCTTTCAATTTTATTCACTAAATCAGTTATGCTTTTTAAAATACCCGGATAATCACCTTGTGGTGTCGTTATGCGATGGCGATACAACTCCTCACCTGTTCCAGATAAAGCTATGCCTTCGATTTTTGTGCCTCCAAGGTCAATACCAATGCGCATTTCGCTTTGCTCAAAATGATTAATGAAAAGTGAAAAATGAAAAACATTTAGCCCTGCCATCCTGAGCATCAGTGAAGGCACTTATGAGGACTATTTTGCTATTACAACCATAAAATCCTTCGCTGCCGTTCAGGATGACAGAATATTCATTATTAAGTGTTTTATTTTTTATTTTTTATTGTCTTTTCTATTCTATCGGATTGCCAGTAAACCTCATCCACACCCTCATGTTTGCTCATCACACGGGCTAACACAAATAGATAATCAGATAGCCGATTAATGTATGCCATCAAATGGCTGTTTAGTGGGCTCTTTTTATTTAAAGTCACCAAAAGGCGTTCACAACGACGACAGACTGATCGCGCCACATGACAATGTGATGCGGCAACGCCACCGCCAGGTAAAATAAATTCTTTAAGTGGCGGTAAAGTCTTATTTAAGGTATCCAGTGACTGTTCCAGAATGACAATATTTTTTTCCTTTATCATGTATTCACTCATGGTTAACTCTGCACCAACATTAAACAGATCATTCTGGATGAACTGAATCATGTTCACAAACCGCTCTGGCGCATAACAGGCGACGACCGCTAACTGACTGTTTAGCTCATCGATCTCGCCAATGGCATGCACCAGCAAATCATCTTTTGCTAATCGAGATCCATCCGCCATGCCAGTTGTGCCGTCATCGCCGGTGCGGGTGTAGATTTTTGTGAGTCGATGCCCCATTGTTTTATCCCGGGATGTAGTGAATATTATGAAAGAAGTAACTTCTCAATAAATTACTGTAAAATATTGTTTCAATCTCTACTCCAAAGTTTAAGGCTGATAACGCAATGTTATATAATAACCCCGTCCAGGCTGATTAAAAAATGCAGCCGTTTCATACGCTTTATCCATCACATTCTCGATGCGTGCCTGCACTAACCAGTTTTGTGTAATCACATGTTCCACCCGCAAATCCAGCGAGGCATAACCGCTTAACTGTCGGGTATTGGCAAGGTCATCATAACGTTTGTCCTGTGCGACCAGCGTTGCACCAAAAGTATGCCTGCCCATTGGATAAGCTGCATCAAAACGCAATGTTTGCTTTGCTCGGCGCGGTAATACGTTGCCATGATTATCTCCATTTGAGCGGTTCTCAGGATCAAGTAAGGTAATGTTTGTGGTTAAATTAAAAAGCCTTGTGTGTGTAAAAACCGTAGCTTCAAAACCCCGAATGCGTGTCTCACCAATATTGAGCGGTGAAAAGTTGGCATCAAGCGCAATTAAATCATCAATTTTTGTTTCGAACACATGGCTAGACCAACTACCCCAGTTAGCATTTCCATTTAATGCAAGCTCGACACTTTTCGACTCTTCGGGTCGAAGTGCAGCATTGCCAAATCCAGGGAAGTATAGCTCGTTAAAAGTCGGTGCTTTAAAAGCGGTACCATAGGAAGCTGTAAAACGTAGGCCATTCGACATAGTGTAACCCCATGCCACATTACCAGTATCGTGTTCACCAAACTGTTCATTATCATCTCTGCGTAAAGAGAGTTGCAGATTTTGCTTGCCAAAAGTGGCCATGTATTGCGCGAACACCCCCTTATTATCTCGTGAGCTGACAGCAAACTCCGTAGGGTTACCCATAAAGTCTGTCATTGTGCTATCCACCTTATCTTTCTGGTAGTCCAGCCCCAGGGTAAACAGGTCTTTGTCTCTAATAGAGAAGGCATTGAGTAATGAGACAGTGTCACGTGTGGTTTCAAAATGGCTGGAAAAAACGCCATCTTTGAAACTGTCCAATTCATCCTTACTGCGTCCCGTTGCCAGGCTAATTTGCCAATTCTCTACCGGTGTAAATTTAGCAGACCCCCCTAACATCTGTTGCACCGAATCCGCCTCATTTTGAAAACTGCCATCAAACTCAGTATCACCAACCGTTTTCAAGGCATGGGCATCAAGCTCGAGTCCGTTATCAAATTGGTAACCAGCACGCAAAGACCCCGAATAATTACTATAACCATCATCATCTGGCTCAATAGTAAAACAGCCTGCACCATCAGGAAAAGGTTTGCCACTACAGGCATTAAACCCTTTGGTATTAATACCACTGGCACTCAAGCTATACCAACCACGGTCACCACCACCAGAAACGCCAAGCGATGCATTATAGGTGTTAAAACTGCCGACACCAACACTCAAAAAGGGCCGTGTCTCACCGCCACCTTTTCGTGTAAATATTTGTAACACACCACCGATTGCCTCCGAACCATACAAGCTGGACAATGGGCCACGCACTATTTCAATTCGCTCTATCTGGTCGACGGGTATATGCTCGAAAGCGGTGGTGCCCAGTGTGGCAGAACCTACTTTGACACCATCAATAAGCACTAACAGGTGATCCGACTCCGTACCACGAAGGAATATGGAGGTTACTTTTCCTGCACCGCCATTGTTGCTAATGCTAACACCTGCCAAACCTTTTAACACATCCTGAACAGACGTTGCCTGCTGTCTCTGTATTTCCTCTCGCGTGATAACAGTGACTGCCGCCAGGGTATCTTCGACTGTTTCTGCTGTACGTGATGCTGTCACCACAACTGTAAGCATGTCAGATTCAACAGCAAAAGTGGATTGGAAGGGCAGCAGTAATGTGGCTGCAAATAAACAGTGTTTTTTCATGTTTGTTCCTCAAGCGCACTCGCCCGTACGCAGATTGGTAAGGTAAAAGCACAGGGAGGAAAAACGATATTGACAAACGACAGGCGACTACAAGTAGCTGTATGTTTAATACATTACACCAGTCATTACATTGCCCTCCGCTATGCGACTAATAGATTCAGGCCGGTCTCCGGACTTACGAGTGACATAGTTGCCAACCAAATCGCCTTCCCATGATCTATTGCCGTAGCAAAACACAGTGGCTTATTGATTTGATTTTTCTCGCTTACCGTTGCGGGGGCAGTGTCGGAGTTGCTTGTTATCGCTTTATGTAATAACAATACGCACCGACTTCCCGTTTAATCCCCTGGATGACGAAAAATTATTCGCCTTATCCAAGTGACACCTGAAACTGTCCCCGGACACTAATTTAGTTTGACAGTCAGGTCAATAAACAAGAGGTGATAGATGGATTGCTACAAATCCATGATACCGATATTGATAACTCAAAATTCAAATGCATATTACGCCACAAATAACGCTAAGATACTCTCCCATTTGGGAGTGAACTTTTAGCTCTTAAAAACGTCTTTCACTATTAAAATAAACCATTAAAAATTAATATGTCTAACCTGAAAGCAATACTCAGCCTTAAACAACACGTTCAAAATCACATCATCGGTCAGGAAAAACTGGTCGACCGTTTGTTAATCGCTTTATTGGCGGACGGTCACTTACTGGTCGAAGGCGCGCCCGGTCTGGCTAAAACCAAGGCCATTAAGGTGTTAAGTGATGGTATTGAAAGTGATTTTCACCGCATTCAGTTCACCCCTGATTTACTGCCGGCTGATTTAACCGGTACCGAAGTCTATCGCCCGCAGGATGGCAGCTTTCAGTTTCAGCAAGGGCCATTGTTTCACAACCTGGTTTTAGCCGACGAAATTAACCGCGCACCGGCTAAAGTGCAATCGGCTTTATTGGAAGCGATGGCAGAACGCCAGATTACGGTTGGTAAAACCACCTACCCATTGCCCGATTTATTTATGGTGATGGCAACACAAAACCCGATTGAACAGGAAGGCACTTACCCGCTGCCTGAAGCGCAACTTGACCGTTTTCTGATGCACGTCAGTATCGGCTACCCGGATGCATCAGCTGAAAAACAGATTTTGCAACTGGTGCGCGAAGAAGCTAAAAACCAGACTAGCAATAACCGTACTGAGACAAACAATATAAACAATGAAAAAATTAGCCAGCAAAGTATTCTGGCTGCACGCGCAGAGGTGCTTGATGTCCACCTGTCTGACAACCTCGAAGAATATTTATTACAGCTGGTACTGGCGACACGCCAGCCTGCCATTTATGGAAACGATCTGGCGAACTGGTCGGTCTACGGTGCCAGCCCACGCGCCACCATTGCGCTCGACCGTTGCGCCCGCGCCCACGCCTGGCTAGATCAGCGCGATTATGTCAGCCCGGATGATATTCAGGCGATTGCTTTTGATGTATTGCGCCATCGTGTAATTTTAAGTTATGAAGCTGAAGCGGATGGGGTAACACCGGATAGTTTTATTCAGGAACTTATTTCACGGGTTGCTGTGCCTTAAAAAATTCTCGTTCCCACGCTCCTGCGTGGCAATGCATATCACTCTCCGCTATCTGTAACAAACTTTAATGTCGGGGCAGATGGTACACGTTCCCACGCAGAGCATCACTGCCATTGACTTAAGAACTAAATCATATTTTGACCTCGTTCCCACGCACTGCGTGG
>CAZALW010000247.1:0-5421 GCA_964485705.1 uncultured Thiotrichaceae bacterium | reverse complement strand
CAGGGAACGCCCGATGAAATTCTTTCTAATGAAGAAGTGCGAGAAGTCTATCTTGGACGAGATTTTCGTCTATAATTTTTATATATCAGTGAGATTGAAAATATAAATACATGAAACAAGCGCTCCAGTTAAAACTTGGTCAACACCTGACCATGACACCTCAGCTACAGCAGGCAATTCGCCTGTTGCAGCTATCAACGCTAGAACTGCAAAGCGAAGTACAGCAAGTATTAGAAGAAAACCCTATGCTGGAACAGGATGAGGAAAACCTCGATACCAGTGCTGCTACCGCTTCTGAAATAGACAGGGACAAAGATAACATAACGTCTGATAAACAGGATGCAACCGATAACAACCATGATAACAGCGCCGCAGCTGAAAACGATGACCCGCATCTTGACATGGAAAACAATCAGCAAATGCCGGACGAACTGGCGGTTGACGCTAACTGGGAAGACACCTACGACATCACCACAGCGACAGCAACCAGCAACCAGTCAAACAATGATTCCGGCCATGATTTTCTGGAAAACCAGAGCATTGATGAAAACACCCTCAGCGAACATCTGATCTGGCAGTTAAAAAATTCACAGTTTAGTGATAACGACTTTATTATCGCCATCGCTGTTATTGATGCCATCAACGATGACGGCTACCTCACTGAAACGGTTGAGCAAATTTTTGATGGTTTAAAAAACGAACTTGACATCGAAATAGATGAGGTAGAAGCCGTGCTGCATCGCGTACAACGCTTTGACCCGGTTGGCATTGCCGCTCGCAACCTAAGAGAATGCTTATTATTACAACTAGAGCCTTTTGACCCGCAAACCACCCCGGGACTGGCGGATGTTAAAAACATCATTGAGCACCACCTGAACTTACTGGGCGCGCATGATTACGTGCGATTACAGAAAAAAACCAATCGCAATGAACAACAGCTTCATGAATTAATCCTGTTTATACAATCACTTAACCCAAAACCTGGCGACGCTATCTCCAACAATAACGCGCAATATGTGGTTCCGGATATATTTGTACGCAAAGTGAACGGGCAGTGGCAGGTCAGCCTTAACCCGGAAGCGTCCCCTAAATTAAAAATTAATACCATCTACGAAAGTCACCTGAAAAATGCCGGGCGAGGCAACAATACCAGCCACCTGCGCAATAGCCTGCAAGAAGCGCGCTGGTTTCTGAAAAGCCTGCAAAGCCGTAGCGATACCTTAAAGCGCGTTGGCGATGCCATTGTCAAACGCCAACGCCTGTTTCTGGATTATGGCGATGAAGGCATGAAACCCATGGTATTACGCGATATTGCCGAAGAACTGGAGATGCACGAATCCACTATATCTCGTGTCACCACCAACAAATACATGCACACACCACGAGGCGTGTTTGAATTCAAGTTTTTCTTCTCCAGCCATGTAGCTACCGCCGATGGTGGCGAATGCTCTGCCACCGCCATCCGTTCCATGATAAAAAAGCTGATCGAGAGCGAAAACCAAAAAAAACCGATGAGCGACAATAAAATTTCTTTATTATTAGTCAAAGAAGGTATTAATGTTGCGCGTCGAACTGTGGCAAAATATAGAGAATCTATGTTGATACCACCCTCAAACGAGCGCAAGCGCTTGTTTTAGGCACCGAGTAATCAAACCCCGGAGTTTAATGAAAAACTCCCTCAACAATAGTGGAGAAATGCCCATGCAAATAGATCTGACAGGTCATCACATCGAAGTTACCGATTCTTTAAGAGATTATGTAAAAGAAAAAATGGCACGACTGGAACGACACTTTGATAAAGTCAGTAATTCTCACGTTATACTCTCCGTCGACAAACTTCGACATAAAGCAGAAGCAACCGTCCATATGAGCGGTCACGATATCTTTGCAGATTGCACTGAAGATGATATGTATGCTGCCATTGATCATCTTGTTGACAAGCTTGATCGACAGGTAAAAAAACGCAAGGAAAAAGTAACCAATCATCTGCACAACAAAAATAACAACAACTACAGCCTGGAAGAGGCAGAGTAGCTTCTTCATATGAGGAAGTCAGAGAGAAGTGGCACATGGATATGCTGTTATGCCCATGGATGGACAGCCATATTTGCAAATATGGCGCAAAGAGCCAGGAAGGCGGTGCGATTAACGCACCAGTAGTGGTACATCCGTGTACCACTACTCTCTGCCCCTCAATATTTCAACAGGCCGACTTTCAACAGGAAATAGCAGTAGTAACAACATGAACCTTGATACACTTATCAGCACTAATGCTATTATTAGCAACCCTGAAATAAAAAGCAAAAAACGTGCATTAGAATGTCTTGCAGAGCATCTGACTTTGCAGGCAAACCAGTCCACAACTCACACCGCAACCCAGGCCGAAAAAGAAGGCAGCAATGCACTAACAGTATTCCAGCTACTCACCGAAAGAGAAAAGCTGGGGTCAACCAGTATGGGGCATGGCGTGGCACTGCCCCACACCCGTACCAGCCTGACAGAAAAGGCCATCGGTGCCTTTCTCAAGCTCGACAAAGGCATTGATTTTGATAGCCCCGACCAACAACCGACTGATTTAATTTTCGCGCTGATGGTGCCAGAACATTACACCGATGAACACCTTAAAATACTGGCACATCTGGCATCACTGTTTAGTGACGAAAGCTTTTGCAAGACCCTGAGAGAAAACAACAATAACCAGGAAATTTATAACCATCTTATTAACTGGCTACCAGCGTGATGCCCCCACCCTGCTCCACATATAAAAACAAGACGCGAACCAAAGGATGGATATACAAGATAAAATAATCCTGTATATCCTGTTCATCCATGTAAAATAAAAGAACACAAAAACAACACAACCATTTGTCACTACTCTCTGATTCCGTTATGACCATGAAAGAAATCCTTTCCGCAGAATCAATCATCCTCAATCTTGCCAGCAAGATTGAATTAAAATGGGTTGCAGGCGCAGAAGATCCCAAACTGCCATTACACGTTGTGGATATCAACGAGCACGCCACACTCATTGGCCACCTCAACCTCATCCATAGCAACATGATCCAGGTCATTGGTAAGACAGAATGCGAATACCTGAACTCACTGGATGATGATTTTAGAAATAGCACACTGACCCAGTTATTCACCAATAAAACCGTCGCCATCATCCTGTCTGAAGATTTGCCTGTACCTGATCTGCTCAGTGAATACGCGAACAAATACAATATACCTGTCTTAAGTTGCAAAGCTGACAGTAATGACGTTGTTGATACTGCACGTTACTACCTGCATAAATTATTTTATAACAAAAAGATACTGCACGGTGTTTTCATGGAAGTGCTGGATACCGGCGTATTAATTACCGGCGAAAGTAGCGTTGGTAAAAGCGAACTGGCGTTGGAACTTATCTCTCGCGGTCATCGTCTGGTGGCAGATGATGCCCCGGAATTTACACGCATTTCCCCCGATATTCTGGATGGTCGCAGCCCCAGCCTATTACAGGGTTTTATGGAAGTCCGTGGCCTGGGGGTGCTCAATATTCGCGAGATGTACGGCGGCAACGCCATAAAAATAAACAAATACCTGCGCCTGATTATTCACATGGAAAAAATGGATGATGACAACCAGAATAACTTTGATCGGTTAAAAGGTCACAACAAAGTCCAAACAATACTCAATGTTGACATCCCTGTCACTGTTATTCCGGTCGCCCCCGGTCGAAATCTTTCGGTCATTGTAGAAGCAGCAGTACGTAACCATATACTTCGCTATAATGGCTTTGACGCCAGTCAGCAGCTTATTGATTTGCAGCAGCAAGCCATTGCCAATGAAAAATAAACATAACTACTCAGCAAGTTTCTATTTTTATTACGCTTTGTTAATATTTCTTTTACCATGAAGGGCATGAAGTTTTTAAAATATATTGACCATGGAATATACCTGCCATATTTAATTTAATCGTGTTAATCATTTACAATTATTGTTCTTCATGATCTTCGTGTCCTTCATGGTGAATCTATTTCTTCTTTGATGACGCTGAGTAGAGACTAATAAACATGAAAAACCTAACTCAAGACAACTGAAATGAACCTGCCAACATGAAATTAATCATCATCAGCGGACTATCCGGATCAGGAAAAACAGTCGCATTACACACTCTGGAAGATGAAGATTATTACTGCATTGACAATTTACCAATAGGCCTGCTAGCACAATTTGTAGACCAGATTTTAAACCGAAAAATACAACTATATGACAATATCGCTGTTGGCATTGATGCCCGAAGTGACGCAGCTGACCTGCGCAATTTCAACACCATCTTTGAAGGCATTCAGCAGAGTGATACTGAATCAAAAATAGAAATTGAAATAATTTATATCCAGGCCGAACTCGACACCCTGATAAAACGTTTCAGCGACACCCGTCGCAGACACCCGTTAACAAAAAAAGGACTGCCCCTGTCTGAAGCCATTGAAGTGGAACGTAACTTATTAAAAGAAGTGGCCACCGCTGCAAATTTATATATTGACACCACTCATACCAATATTCATGAGTTAAGAAGTTACATCAAAGAACGCGTTGTTAAACGACAACAAACAAAGCTTTCGTTACTGTTCCATTCTTTTGGTTTTAAAAATGGCGCACCGGCTGACTCCGATTTTGTGTTTGACGTACGCTGCCTGCCCAATCCACACTGGGAACCAAACTTACGCGCGTTAACCGGACAGGATCCTGAAGTCATCGCCTTTCTACAAGACCAGGAAGACGTACAACAAATGCTGGAGCATATCAAAAGTTATTTAAACTTTGTCATCCCCAAATTCATTAAACAAAATCGCTATTACTTAACTATTTCTATAGGCTGTACTGGCGGGCAGCACCGCTCAGTCTATATCGCTGAAACACTGCATGACGACTTTAGAGAACAACTCGACAATGTTTCTATTCATCATCGCGAATTAAGCATCTAAAAGCAACCATGAGTATTGCTATACTTTTTATCACCCATCAAGGTATCGCCGGTAACTTATTAAGTATTGGCGAATCCATTATAAAAAAACCAGCCGATAACCTTGCATTTATAGAGGTTCCGATGGATGCTGATATTGATACAATCATTGATAACATCGAGAACAAACTAAAAAGACTGGATCTTAACAACGGCATTTTATTTATCACCGATATTTACGGTGGCACACCAAGCAATATTGCACAACGACTGGCAAGCGATTACCAGGCAAATTTAATCAGTGGTGTCAACCTGCCTATGGTTATTCGTTTGCTCAACTATCGTGATGAAGCGCAGCAGATATTAATACAAAAAGCACTGGATGGTGCGCATAAAGGCATACGTATTAAAAGCAATAAAAAGTGAAAAACGAAAAATGAAAAATAGAAAAACACTAAAACTATCACAAGCAC
>CAZALW010000246.1:0-5448 GCA_964485705.1 uncultured Thiotrichaceae bacterium | reverse complement strand
ATTCCACTCCTTACAACTGGTGACGCAGGCGTGGCAGCCAACACAAACATTTAAATCGATGACTAAAGCAAGTTGTGTCATGACGGTTTCACCTTGCTCTTAGATTTTGTTCCGGCAAAATATTTTAACCAGCGACCACTGATAAATTTATTACGTTTTGTTGTACCAGGTGTTTTTGCACCAGCGTTAAATTGAGGGAAGCTTTCTTCTGGCTCCCCCTCCTGTGCCGGATAAATTTTCACTCGCACGTCATACCAGCCTGCCTGACCAGTGACCGGGTCAGAATTAGACAGATGGTCACCGGCTTCGCTGGCAGGTAATTCTTCGCTGATTAAATGATTTAACAGAAAACCTTTCTGTGATTCATTGGCCTTTTTTGTTAAACCCCAGGCACCTTTGGCTTTACCAATGGCATTCCAGGTCCAGACGGTTCCCGGTTCAACGGCTTCAGAGTGGCGACACATACAGCGAACTTTGCCGTGCATCGATTCCACCCACATCCACTGACCATCTTTAATGCCAGCCGCTTCAGCCGTTTTGGTATTCACGTTTAAATAGTTATGGCTATGTATCTGGCGCAACCAGGCATTTTGTGAATCCCAGGAATGGTACATTGCCATCGGTCGCTGGGTGATGGCATTTAACGGGTACTGACGTAAATCGGTTTGCTGGGCTTCCAGTGTGTCACTATAAAATGGTAGTGGGTCAAAATGCGTTTCGATGCGTGCGCGCAAATGCTCGGGAGGTTGTTTGCCATTGGTTTTGCCCTGTGCAGCAAGGCGGAATTTTTGTAACACTTCACTATAAATGTGAATATTAATCGGCTCGGCATAACGTGTCAGGCTGTGACGTTTCGCCCACTCCAGATAACCCTGATTCCAGTTGCGCATGTACTGGTAGGATTTAGGTAGTTCATACTGGAACACACAGTTGTTTTTCTCGTACATTTCCCACTGATTCGGGTTTGGCTCACCCTTCATGAATTTTTCGCCGCCCTTGCCTCGCCAGCCAGCGAGAAAACCAATACCGGAATTTGGTGCAGTTTCATAATTAATCACAAAATCAGGATAGTCCCGGTATTTGCGCTCACCTTTTTCATTGATGAACACGGGTAATTTTAGTCTGGAACCCAATTCAATAAGCACTTCCTGAAAAGGTTTGCACTCACCGGTTGGCGGCAGTACAGGAATGCGTACCGAGTCCACCGGGCCATCAAATTCTGAAATCGGGCGATCCAGCATTGACATGACATCGTGACGTTCCAGATAGGTGGTATCGGGCAGCACTAAATCTGCAAATGCCACCATTTCAGACTCAAAAGCATCACAAACGATCAAAAATGGAATTTTATAGTCACCGTTTTCATCTTTATCGTTCAGCATGTCGCGCACACTTTGCGTATTCATGGTGGAATTCCATGCCATATTTGACATAAAAATCATCATGGTATCAATAGAATACGGGTCACCACGCCAGGCATTGGTAATGGCATTTTGCATTAAACCATGCACCGATAAAGGGTGTTCCCAGGAAAATGCCTTATCCAGTCGTATCGGCTGACCATTATCATCAACAAACAGATCATCCGGCTCCGCAGGCCAACCCAGCGGCATACCATCTAAAGGCGTATCGGGTTGTACCGCATCCCAACTGGTTGGTGTTTTTGCACAGGGTGGAATCGGTCTGGGAAATGGCGCTTTATGGCGGAAACCACCGGGGCGATCAATGGTACCTAAAATGCTCATTAATATAGACAAGGCGCGAATGCTCTGGAAACCGTTGGAATGTGCTGCCAGCCCACGCATGGCATGAAAAGAAACCGGATTGCCAGTGATATGGTCGTGTTCCTTACCCCAGGTATCAGTCCATGAAATCGGTAATTCGATTTTTTCATCACGCGCGGTAATGCCCATCTCATAAGCCAGGCGTTTAATGGTGTCAGCCGGAATGCCGGTAATTTCAGCCGCCCATTCCGGTGTGTAATCTTTTACTCGATCAACCAGTAACTGGAAAGCCGGTTTCACTGGCGTGCCATCTTCCATGGTAAATTCACCCAGCAGATAAGGGTCAGAGCCTTCGGTGTGCATGGAGATGACTGTGTTCAGATCCCGATCCCACCATAATTTGTTTTGTGCATCAAAACAGGCTTTTTCTTTTGGTGCTTCATAGCGTACAAATATGCCGTGTTGGTCAGAGTTGCCATCGACATTGACCAGTTCGGCTGCATTGCTGTAATGAATCAAAAAATCACGGTCATACAGACCCTGCTTGATGATTTCATTAATAATGGACAGAAATAAAGCGCCATCGGTACCGGGTTTAATCGGCACCCACTCATCGGCAATAGCGGCATAACCGCTACGTACCGGGTTAATGGCAATAAACTTGCCACCTTTGCGTTTAAAGTCTGCTAAAGCAATTTTCATCGGGTTGGAATGGTGGTCTTCAGCGGTTCCAATCATAATGAACAGCTTTGAGCGTTCCAGATCAGGACCGCCAAACTCCCAGAATGAACCACCGATGGTGTAAATCATGCCGGCAGCCATATTCACCGAACACAAACCACCGTGCGCGGCATAGTTAGGCGTACCAAATTGTTTGGCAAACAAACCGGTCAAAGCCTGCATTTGATCGCGACCGGTAAACAGAGCAAGTTTTTTCGGATCAGTGGTACGAATATGGGCCAGGCGTTCTTCCATAATAGAGAACGCCTTATCCCAGGATATTTCCTCAAACTCATTATCGCCGCGATTGCTACCCGATTTACGCATTAACGGCTTAGTCAGACGCGCAGGCGAATACTGTTTCATAATGCCGGAAGCGCCTTTGGCGCAAATCACACCTTTATTCAACGGGTGATCCGGATTGCCCTGAATATAGCGCACTTCACCATCACGCAAAGTCACACGAATGCCACAACGGCAGGCACACATATAACAGGTGGTGTTTTTCGTCTCGATACGACTGTTTTCATCGGTCGCTTTAGAAATCGGGTTGTGTACCGGTTGAGACATAGTTTTTCCTGGTGAATGGCAGCAGTTGGTTAGACTAAGGAGAGTATAATAATATCAATGGTTTACTGTACGTCAATACACCAGGTTTGGCTAATCAACAATATTGTACCGCCCATAAAATATTATTATATTCTAATATAGGTTGGACTTATCACCTATATTTATAATGTAGAGGTTATATATTGTCGTTACAGGTTAAGACCGAGATACAGCAGTATCACCGGTTGTATTATAATAGACAGTCCATTCTTTTGAGTTTACTGATGTTTTATTCCGATTCTTTTGATGTCATTGTTATTGGCGGTGGTCACGCAGGCACCGAAGCCGCATTGGCGGCTGCGCGTATGGGTGTGAAAACCCTGTTGTTAACCCATAATATTGAAACTCTGGGACAGATGAGCTGCAACCCTGCCATTGGTGGCATCGGTAAAGGGCATTTAGTGAAAGAGATTGATGCCATGGGCGGTATTATGGCGAAAGCCGCCGATTTAGGCGGTATTCAATTTCGTATATTAAACAGCCGCAAAGGGCCGGCGGTACGCGCCACCCGCGCCCAGGCAGATCGCGTTTTATATAAAGCCGCCATTCGTGAAAAGCTGGAAAACCAGCCTAACCTGTCATTGTTTCAGCAGGCCGTCGATGATTTAATCGTTGAAACAGTCGATGGGCAAGAGCGCGTCACCGGTGTGGTTACGCAGATGGGGCTTAAGTTTAAAGCCCAGACTGTGGTGCTCACGGTAGGCACTTTTTTAGATGGTTTAATTCATATTGGTGAAAAGAATTTTTCCGGTGGCCGAGCCGGTGACCCACCTTCCATTGCATTGGCACAACGTCTGCGTGATTTACCGTTTCGTGTTGAACGCCTAAAAACGGGTACACCACCCAGAATTGACAGCCGCACTATTGATTACTCTGATTTGGCAGAACAACCGGGTGATACCCCTTTACCGGTATTTTCCTATACCGGTAAAGCTGAAGACCACCCAAGGCAGATCAGTTGCCACATTACCCACACCAATGAAAAAACCCATGACATCATTCGTGAAGGGCTGCATCGTTCGCCAATGTACAGTGGCGTTATAGAAGGCATTGGCCCACGGTATTGTCCGTCAATAGAAGACAAAGTGGTACGTTTTGCCGACAAAACCTCACACCAAATTTTTATCGAACCCGAAGGATTAACCACTAACGAAGTTTATCCCAACGGCATTTCTACCAGCCTGCCCTTTGATATGCAGCTGGATTTTGTGCGCTCGATGAAAGGCTTTGAAAACGCACACATTACCCGCCCAGGTTATGCCATCGAATATGATTTTTTTGACCCACGAGATTTAAAAGCCTCCTTTGAAACTAAATTTATCAACGGCCTGTTTTTTGCCGGACAAATTAACGGCACCACCGGTTACGAAGAAGCCGGCGCACAAGGCTTGCTTGCCGCGATTAACGCCGCACGTCAGGTGCAGCAAAAAGAGGCATGGACACCATCTCGCGACCAGGCTTACATCGGTGTATTAGTGGACGATTTAGTTACGCTGGGTACGCAGGAACCGTATCGCATGTTCACCTCACGCGCAGAATACCGTTTGATTTTACGTGAAGACAATGCCGATTTACGATTGACCGAAGTTGCGCGTGAAATGGGATTAGTCAACGATGAACACTGGCAACAGTTTTCAGACAAGCGCGAAGCCATCGAAAAAGAACAACAGCGTTTGTCCGCTTTGAATATCCCACCGGATTCTGATTTTGCAAAAGGCTTCGCTGAAAAATTAGACAAACCGCTAAGTCGAAATTATAAAGCCGCCGATTTATTGCGCCGACCCGAAATCGATTATGCCGCCTTAGTTGAAATTATCGGGCAAGGTGAAGCAGTAATACCAAGTGTGGCAGAGCAAGTAGAAGTACAGGCAAAATATTCCGGTTACCTGAATCGCCAGCGCGATGAAATTGAAAAGACCAAAAGGCACCAGCAAACCAGTATTCCAAATGTAATCGATTACGAAAAAGTACGCGGGCTGTCAGCAGAAGCGCAACAAAAGCTAAGTGACCACCGACCCGAAACCATCGGCCAGGCAGGGCGCATTCCGGGTATTACACCCGCAGCGATCTCATTATTAATGGTTCATCTTAAAAAATCAGCGTATTAATTCAACGCATAAGTAAGCCTGCCTTTAATAACCATAGAAAATTTACAGTATATGCAAGGTAGCCTTTAACCTAGAAAAATCAGTAGGGCACGGAAAAGACATGTAAGATATTGATGTGCATGGTGAATTCAAAAAATGCGTGGTCACCTTATTGGTGATGAGTAAGTTTTTGAATTTATCAGGTGCATCAAGAGCTTGCGTGGACTTCCGTGATCCAACTGATTTTTCTAGGTTTAATATACGGCAAACAGTAATCCCTCAATAACAAAAATAACAGGGCTGCAACA
>CAZALW010000245.1:0-5479 GCA_964485705.1 uncultured Thiotrichaceae bacterium | reverse complement strand
TATTAGTCGTGCTCCTTTTTTTGAGGCAATGCCTATATGGCCTTGTTTATTATTCGTTACTATGATGTTGTACTCATATCTGAATGACAAGAAAACCCGCCAGTAAATCACCCTTCAAAATACAGTTCATCATTTCTTAGTTTCTTAAAACAACTGCATTTCACCGTTATTTATTCAAAATAACGGCTGTTAATAGTCAGAGTACCCTCAACCGTTTGCAACCACGTCACCAAAATTTCACCTCTCGCATTTTGTGCAATGTACGGTGTATCCACAGTGCCTCCAATGGAACTAATGGCTTTAGCTTGCCCCCATTCATCATCACCTGAGCTACTGGTGGGGCCAAAGCGTCTTGTCCAGATAGCAGGGGGATTTACGCTAAACACTCCACTCGTCGTAAAAAAGGTGCCACTACGATTTTGATTCCAAATAGCCATCATATTCCCTTCACCATCAACCGATATTTTATGCAGTCCTGAAGGCTGCTCATTGGTTTCCAAAAGCTCAATCTCTGTCCAGTTTTGTTGTACGGCATCATAACTACTAAATAACAGATTAAGCCCATCAGCAGCCGTTTGTTGATAGATCAGCATAATATTATCTTCATTATTGACAGCCATTTTCGGATTAATTCCTAGGTAGCTACCGGTGATTATTGCAGTATCTCCCCATCCTTGGTCTGGTAGATAGCGGTTAAACAAAATAAACGGAAAATCCTCTAGCGCACCATTGACTTTTTGTGACCATACTGCGGTAAAGTTATTGTGTGCATCAACGACTAACTTGGTTCCTGTGCCAAAATTTCCTGCAGAATCTATATTGATGAGGGCGATATCGCCCCAAGATGCAAGCGCCGAGTCATAATAACGTGTTCTTACTTGGGGCTTTGGCACTGCACCCGCAATGTCAAACCATAACAGCATCATGTTGCCATCATCGTCCATAGCTATCGAAGGTTGTGTATCCATTGCATTATGAGCATTTGCTATTTGCTGTTCTGTAGACCATTCGGTGGTTTGTTCATCATAACCTGCGAGCATTAGGTTTTCTGTTGCACCATATTGGGCTTTAAACATGACATACACTTCATCTGTTTGGTTGCTGACAATTTTAGGCTGGCTTTTAGGCACATCGTCCACTGCAATGCGTGCAGACTCTCCCCAGGAGCCCGTGCCATTGTCATTGGTATAATGGTTATACCAAACTTCATTCTCTCCATCGTCCGTTGCTTTTTCTTGCCAAACCGCCAATACGTCTCCATTAGAAAATACTTTGACTGATGGTTCGCCAAAAACATTGCCGTCAGTGGCATTATTACTGACCAGTTGAGTCAAACTAAAAGTACCGTCACTCTGTCGATAACGAGTATATAAATCTACTTTTCCAGAAAAAATATTATCTCTTTGATACAACATCCACATAGAATCTTCGCTTCCTATAACCACTGGATTATTAATAGCACCACTAGAAAGGGCTTTTTGTTCTTGCCAATTGCCGTCTCGTGTCAAAAAATTCCACTCTATATTTTTAGCTAGTGGTAGACCTTCAATATCTGTAATGTCAGTGGTTGTTTTTCCCGAATAGCGCGCCAGTAAATTCAAATCATTATCCACTGAAAACTGTATTTCATTGGATGCTACAAAACTAATTTGTCCAGCAATGGGGGCATTAGCCTTTAACAGTTGAAAGCTGTCAACATTGACAGACGGTGCATGAATGTCCCCACTAAACGTCACACTCACTAAAGGGTCAATAGCTACGTCAGCGGATAAATGATTTGGTAAAATCTCTATGGGCAAGAGAGCACTCACTTGTACCTCATTCGTATCCCCGCCACCGCCACTGCCACCACCGCAAGCACTTTGCAGTACCATAAGCATGACTAAAACAATACTTTTAAAATCACCTAATCCATTGACGTCCATTTATTTCTCCTAATTAATTTGTCTTTTGATGGCTTGAAACGCATCAGTTTTTTGAGCGTTTATCGTGCTGTTAACATCAAATACTTAAGTTCATAACAGCCCTGGAAAATTAAGGTTGATGTGGCTATTTATTTCATTAGAAACACGTCGAATTTTTTGTCCTGACTGAAAAAAGTTTTGCAAAGGTTGGCTTTCGCCATCCACATTCACGAGATAAAATTCTGCAAACTCTCCTGCTTCCAGTTGAACTGAGAAAATCAGTTGATCTCCACTGGGTGACCAAAAAGGAGTTGTCGATGAAATAGTAGCCCCCGGCGGTGTGTTCACCTTAACTCGGTTGCCTCCAGCCACAGATTGAATAAAAATGGCCGTTTTAGCTGTTGCTTCTGTGCTTTCTAAATCTTTGTAGGCAAAATAGCGACCATCGGGTGAAAAGCTAAGGCTTAATGAATAGAACTTCGTATGGATTTTAGACACCAGGTTGGAAAATTCGACAGTCTGAGTCCCATCTTTGGGGAAATAACGTAGTGTTGTCGAGTCAAGCGAACCATTAAGCTCATTAATATTCTGCACCACTGTTAAAATTCCGGCGTTATTAGGCAACCAGCGAAAATCAGTCATATAGTCGCTAAAGCCGTCACTGGTTCGAAGGTTTTCGAGCAATGTCGTATTGGCATCTATAGTTCCCTGAGATTCATCACGTAGATCATCGACAAAGGTGACCCAAAGGCTGGTGTAGTAAGTGCCTTCGAAATTTTCCTCTCCTCTGACATAGGCTATATAGTCACCAGAATTTGACCAACTCAGTTTTCTAACATAATTGTCGTCAATCTCAGGGCGGGGATAAGCGAGACGTTCTTGAGACTCTTCAGGATCAATAGTGTAGTTATTATAGATATATAGTTGCCCTGGAATTTCTGTGCCGTAAATTTGAGGGAAAGTGTCTTCCAATAACTCAAATGCCTTATCGTATCGAAACCGCTCCATACTTTCACCAGAAAAAGCGAGTTGCATCGCTTTTGGTGACCAGGCGGCATTAAAAACATGCTCTGCTGCTATTCGGGTAAACACATTACTGGCAGGTTGAGCATCTATTACAGGAGGATTGACCGCCAAAACCCGTGTCACACTGTCACTATTAAGTCTAATATTCGCGATAAAAGAAAAGTGCCCTTCAACGGATGAACCCAGTTGCTCAGGATTATAAAAGCGCGGTCTAATGAGTTCATATTGCGGCAGTATCGGGAGCAATATTGTACAGGTCGAATCAACTGGGCAACTCAGTATATCTTCAACGTGCTCTGCATGAGCATCTGCATCTAAGGTGAGTAAGTAGTCTGCAATGGTCACCCCGCGTTTTAATAATCGGGCATCGCCCTGTATCGAGGCGAGATAAGGGTGATAATCAAAGCTGTCTTGATTGCTGACTAAAAATCCAACGCCATTATTGTTGTCGAGCCATGTTAAACCAGAGGTAAGAGGGTCTTCGATAAGACCTAAACCATAGGGGTTACCGCCATCTGCAACAGGATATAGATCTTCATCAGGCCACAATTCTGAAGCCAGATCATTATTGCCATAATTAATATATGACGTTGTGTTATTGTTCAGATCATAAACATAATGCTGGCTTATTGTTCCTTCACCATAAGTACCTTTATAAGCGATTTTTGTGCCGTCGGGCGACCATTTAGGCACTGTTGTTTTAATGTCATTATTATCCGCATCAAGAGGGCTCACTCTCCACGAAGTTTGGCTTGCAATATCAACGATATATAAACCACGACAGCCAGCTCCTAAAAGATCAACTTGGACGGCAATGGTGTATGCAACATACTGCCCACTAGGGCTGGTCACAAAAGCACATATATCTTGCCCGACAGGGGTATTGCTAAGAAAAACCGTTTCCAGCGTTGGGACATCTTGCTCACCAATGGCTGAAACATATTTTAAAAACAGTGACTCTTTATCGTTGTCTGTATTTTCAACACGAAATATTAAAAAATGTCGATTTTTGATAGTCAGACGAATACGTTCGATGACTTCATCACCATCGATGACTTCAAACTCCGCAATTTCTGACTCTGATAATAACCAAGGTGCTGTTAGCGTATATTGGTTATCACCCATATATTCTACTGTGACGATGGGTCCTTGCGTTTGATGCCAGGTTAATTCGCTTTCTTTGTTGTTTACTTCAAGATCCAAACTACTGCCTTCAAAAGCACTTACTCCACGTACATTGGCGGCTGCCAAGTTGTCGTCTGTATCACTGCTGCACCCGCTCAATAGCATCATTGCTGCTATAAACACCAGAATATTCATCAGTTTTTGTGTTGGGCTATTTAGCATCAGCATCTCCTTCATTGGTAAATTAATACTGTTGTGATCTATCCGTTTAACTAAAAATTTCAAACCAATTATCTCTTCTCATTAGGTGAGTAAGCCTTCGCTTGATCTTTGAGTTCACAAAAAACCTTCCTTAGTCGAAAATACATACTATTGTTCCACTTTATAGAAAAACCCTTTTTGGACACAAATGTCTATGCGATCATCTTGCCCACGGATGAGAAATTAGAGCTAGGCTCTATTGGTTTGAAATGCCGTTATAGTTAATGCGTCCAGTCTAATATGGACTTAGAGGATTAGTCATGACGTAGTTCTGACGTAATTCTGACGTAGTTTTAATTGATGATAAATTTACAGTAATGAGCTTAAGGAGGCTCTGTTTAAAGTTTAGCTAGTAAGCAAACGGCCTTTGTAGCAAGCCCAAAGCGTTTTATTAATGCTTTGGCCTGTGATGAATGTTCCTCAGATTGACTGAGATTCCCCATACGTTGATACAGCTGAGCTGCTATTGTATGAATTCTTGGCTTGAAATGTACATCCTCTGTCTTATCTGCATAATGCAATGCTTGTTGAACAGATTGCAGACCTTCTGGCAGTTTTCCAGTAAGCAGTTCTATCTCAGCTTTTAAACCAAGCCAATTTGACATTTGTACGCCTGCTCCGGTTGATTGAAACACGGTAATGCCTTCATCTAAGGCATGAAAAGCCTGATCTTGCTTGCCTTGTTGACCAAGTGCCCAGCCACGCAGAATCAGCCCCGTTCCAAGCCAAAAACTAAAATCATGTTGGCGACTTACCACTACCGCTTTGTTTGCAAGCTTAAGACATCCCTTTACATCGCCTTTAAACAAAAAATATTCAGAACAAAGCGCATAGTGAATGCCCAGTGCAAAGGGGTTTTTAAATATTTTGGCCAGCTGACAAGATTGACGATAATAATCGTCAGCTTCCTTATCACGCCCTAATAAGCTGGCACACCAAGCAGCATAGGCTGCACAGGAAGTAGCAACATTTTGGCCGGACAATGTGTCGGGTAACGCATTACGAATACTGTTAAGGCCGCTGTGCAAATTTTCTAGTGCTTCCTCGATTCGTCCCATGTGCATAAGCACCTGACCTAAGCTAGTGTGGGCTTGTAGTTGAATCGAAGGTAATTTAGATTTTTCAGCCAAAGCCATTAATTTGACGGCATTGCTTAAAGATTC